>JBCCHV010000020.1 GCA_039028635.1 Acidobacteriota bacterium | reverse complement strand
GCGGGGGGGGGGGGGCTGGTGTGTTCTCACCCCCCCCCCCCGCCCGCGGCGGCGGGGGGGGGCCCCCTCGACTCGGGGGACTACTCGGTGACCGCCCGGCGGGCGTTCACGCGACCGACTCCGAAGAACTTGTCGAAGCCGGGCTCGCCGATGTCGTCGGCGGTGCGGAAGAGCTGGCGACGGATCTGCCAGCCGCGCAGGCGACCGCCGTGCTGCGAGTCGATCAGCGCCGCCACGCCGGAGGCGTTGGCGGTGGCACCGATCGAGCCGGCGATGGTCACCCAACCGGGCGGATCATCGACGCAGAACTGGATGCCCGGAAGCTGCGTGAAGCGGCTGCACGGTCCCCACACGCCGGTGGTGAAGAAGTCGGCGAAGGGGAACTCGCCACCCGGAGCGGCAATGTCCACCAGGGAGAATCCGAAGTTGTTGAAGTTGCCGAACTCGCCGCTGACGGCGGTTCCGGAGACCACCACGGTGCCGGCCTGGGCCGGCACGATGCGGTCGTTGCCGTCGGCGTCGGCGTCGATGCCCTCGCGGAACGGCGGATTGGGATCGACGCCGGCTTCGGCGAGCACGATGGCGCCGCGCAGCTTGGCCCACAGGACGGCGAGGCGCATCAGGCGGACGGCCCAGCGGTCCTCCGGGTTGTCGAGGGACAGGTGCGGGAAGAAGTGATAGGTGATGGTGACGACGTCGGCCCGAATGGCTCCGGCGTAGAGGATGCCGGCGATCATGCGACCGACGGTGCTCTGCAAGTCCTTGTCGACCACCTTGATGCCGACCAGCGTGGTGTTGGGGGCGACGCAGGCGTGGCCGAGGGCGTTGCAGGCGATGTTGCCGGCCGCCACCGTGCCATGGAAGTGGAGATCGGCGATCGGGTGGGCGTCCGGGAACATGGTCGCCACCAGGTCGTCTTCCTCGGGCACGAAGGACCGGCTGCGCTCGAGATCGACCTTGCCGTCGAGGTCGACGTGGGTGTAGTCGATGCCGGTGTCGATGACCGCGACCGTGACCTCGGGATCGCCGAGGGCACCGGCAGACCAGGCGCCTTCGGCGTCCATCTGCAGGAACGACCAGTTGAAGAAGCCGTAGAAGGCGGCGGCGGTCGGGTCGGTGACGGTGATCGCCTGGTTCGGCCCGGCGGCGCGCTGCATGGCTTCGGCACGCGCCATGATGCCCGCCGACTCGGCGGCGGTGGCGGTGCGAATCTGGGAGGCTGACACCGGTCCGCGGTAGTCGGCCGTGTCGGGCACGATCCAGATGTCCGGGGTTACCGCATCGACGGCTTTGTGGCCCTCCAGGCGGCTCTTGAAGTCGGGGTCGAGGGAGTGGGCCGCCATCAGCCCGATCTCGAGGTGGTTGCGCTGCACCGTGCCTCCGGCCTCCTCGATGATCCGGGTGGCCTCGCCGGCCTTGACGCTACCGGGTTCGAAGATGACCAGGTACTCGTGATCGCTGAGCACTTTGCGGCTGCCAGCGGCATCCGCCGACAGCGGAGTGAGCACCAGGGCCGTGAGCATCAAACAGCAAGCTAACTTCCGAAGCATGAGCTTTCTCCTTACAGGTTGCTCCATTCATCAACGGGGCACAGACCGCCACGTCTGCGTCCATTCGAAAGCATGTAGATACTTCTATGACTTTCTTTAAAGGCATATATGATTGTATGTATAAGTCATATGGAAGTAAAGGCCCTGAGCAGGAAAAGTGCTCATGATTCGCGGATTCGGGCCGGCCGTCGGACCGAACCGGAACTGCGGTTGTGAAGGCGCGAGGATTGCCGCCGAGGCGGTGGCAAAGGGGCCGGCTTCAGGGGGTACCGGCGGGGGAGGGGGCGCCGGTCGGCGCCCCCTCGATGGCACGACGACCGGTGCTACTCGGAAGTGGCCCGTCGGGCGTTGACCCGACCGACGCCGAAGAAGGGATCGACGCCCGGATCGCCGAGGTCGTCGGCGGTGCGGAAGAGCTGGCGGCGAATCTGCCAGCCGCGCAGGCGTCCACCGTGCTGCGAGTCGATCAGCGCCGCCACTCCGGAGGCGTTGGCGGTGGCGGCGATCGAGCCGGCGACGTTGACCCAGCCGGGGGCGTCGTCGACGCAGAAGCGAATCGCCTCGATGGTGGTGAAGGAGCTGCACGGCCCCCAGACGGCGGTGGTGAAGAAGTCGGCGAAGGGGAACTCGCCGCCGGGGGCGGCGATGTCGACCAGCGAGAAGCCGAAGTTGTTGAAGTTACCGAAGGCGTCGGCGACGCTGGTTCCGGAGACCACCACGGCGCCGGCCTGGGCCGGCACGATGCGGTCGTTGCCGTCGGCGTCGGCGTCGATGCCCTCGCGGAACGGCATGTTGGGGTCGACGCCGGCCTCGGCGAGGACGATGGCGCCGCGCAGCCGGGCCCACAGGATGGCCAGCTTCATCAGGCGCACCGCCCAGCGGTCTTCCGGGTTGTCGAGGGAGAGATGGGGGAAAAAGCTGTAGCTGATGTTGACGACGTCCGCCCGGATCGCTCCGGCGTAGAGGATGCCGGCGATCATGCGGCCGACGGTGCTCTGGTAGTCCTTGTCGACCACCTTGATGCCGACCAGGGTGACATTGGGGGCGACGCAGGCGTGGCCAAGGGCGTTGCAGGCGATGTTGCCGGCAGCGACGGTGCCGTGGAAGTTGAGATCGGCCACCGGATGGGCGCCGGGGAAGAGGTCCTCGAGGAGAGCATCGTCTTCGGGGACGAAGGAACGGCTGAGGTCGAGGTCGACCTTGCCGTCGAGGTCGATGTGGGTGTAGTCGATGCCGCTGTCGAGCACGGCCACCTTGACCTCGGGATCCCCGAGATTGCCGGCGGCCCAGGCGGCGGGCAGCTCCATCGGCAAGAAGGACCAGCCCAGGACATCGAAGAAGGCGGCCGCCGTCGGGTCCGTCACGGTGATCGCCTGGTCGGGGCCGGCGGCGCGTCGGAGCGCCTGAAAGCGACCGACGATGTCGGGAGCGTCCGGGGCGGTGATGGTGCGAACCTGGGCAGCCTCGACCGGGCTGCGGAAGCCGGCATCCTCGGGCAGCACCCAGAGGTCCGGCTGGACGGTGGCGACGGTGCGGTGCTCCGCCAGGCGGCTGGCGAAGTCGGGGTCGAAGGAATGGGCCGCCATCAAACCGATTTCGAGGTGGTCGCGCTGCACCGTTCCACCGGCTTCCTCGATCAGGCGCCGGGCCTCGCCGGCCTTGACGGCGCCGGGTTCGAAGACCACCAGATACTCGTGGTCGCTGGCGACCTTGCGGGCGCCGGACGCTTCGCTGGTCAACGGCACCAGCGCGACGAGAACGAGAAGACAACAACACAGGACGTTTCGAAGCATGTTTCTTTTCTCCTTTGAGATGAGTGAATTGCGGCGGTTGTTAAGGCTCGAAGGGAAACTCCGGTATGCCGGAGAGCAGTTGTTTATATAAACTCGTATTTTCGATAATGTGAAGATATGAGACGAAAGTCATCCCTCCCTGGTGGTGAATTCTCATCGCCTTGCGGGAGGAGGCCCTAGCGGGCCGGCTGGAGGGTCAGGGTGTGGGTCGTGGGGCCCGGCAGGAAGGATGTCGGGGTGCCTTCGACCCAAGCACGATTGGAGTCGCCGTAGTGTGGCGACAGGGGATGGCCGCTCTGGCCGCCGGGCATGTGGAAGATGCCCTCTTCCTCGCGCCCCGGGGCCACGGCCATACGCTGGGAAGCACCATAGCCCGGTTGCTGGACGCGCGGCATGTTGAAGTCGCCGGGAAGCTCGGCGACGGGCAGGTCGAGCCAGCGGCCGAGCTGGGGAACTGCGAGACTGATCGGGTGGCGTAGCTGGACGCGATTGAAGTTGCCCCAGGTCACGGCCTCGAGGTCGGCGCCGATCTGACCGTAGTAGGCGACCACCTGGTCGACGCCGGCGAGGAGCTGTGCCTCCCAGGACGAGTATTTCGGATTGAGCAGGTGCTCTGGTCGCTCCGTGACCAGAGCCCACAGCGGACCCTCGCTGCGCGGCAGCGCGTTGAGGTAGGCATAGGACGGATCGAGCTCGGCGCAGGGAGCGGTGAGGAACTGCAGCAGGTCCTGGAGCAGGAACTGGCGGGCCCCGCGCACCAGGCGGTAGGCCCGGGACGAGACCGACGCACGCCCTTCCCAATCCTCGATCAGGCGGCGGAAGTCGCCCCGCGCCGGGTTCTCGGCGAGGGCACCTTCGTCGAGCAGGTCGAGGAAGAGGTTGCGCCAGCGGTCGAGGAAGCGGGCGCTGTCGTCGAGCTGGATGCGCAGCATGTCCTCGACGGTGGCGGTCTCGAGCTCGAATAGACGGTCACGGATCAGGCCAGCGCGGGCGCCGGAGACGTAGCCGCCATCGCCGAGCAGGGCCAGCCAGTCGCCATCCACCAGGCGATTGTTGGCGGTCCACAGACGATGGTCGACGGGATCGACCAGGCGCGGAATCTCGCGGGCGTCGACCAAGCCATCCCAGCCGCGCGAGCCATTGGCCCAGGAGGTCGGCGTCTGGCCGTCGAAGCCGTAGCGCCGCGGCAGGCGGCCGGCGAGGGTCCAGCCGATCTGTCCGGCGGTGTCCGCGACCACGATGTTCTGGGTCGGCAAGCCGGCGCCGTTGGCGATGTCGAGAGCTTCGCTGGTGGAGCGGGCGCTTTCCAACGCGGCGAGCTCGAAGCCCACCGCATCGGGGTGATGAGCGACCCAGGCGAGGGCGCGAGGGTGGCCGTGGACGTCGTCGTCGATCACCGGTCCCCAAACGGTCGACAGCACCTCGAGGCTCTCCTCCTTGCCGCCCTTGGCGCGCAGCACCTCGAGCCGGCGGTCGAAGCGCCGCCAGCCGTCGGGCGTGAGGTAGGAGTCGGGGTCCTCGGGATGGATCTCCAGCAGGACGATGTCGCTGGTGTCGACGCGGCTGTTGGTGAAGCCCCAGGCGACGTGTCCATTGCTACCGATCACCACCAGTGGAGCGCCCGGCAAGGTGCCACCGGTGACCTCGTGGCCGGGCCATTCGAGGCGAGCCCGGTACCAGATGTTGGGGAGCGACAGGGGGAGGTGCATGTCGGTCGCCAGCAGGGCGCCACCGTGAGCGGTGAGGGCGCCGGCGACGGCCCAGTTGTTCGATCCCGGGACGGCGTGGGCGGCGGCGGTATCGAAGCTGCCCGGCGGTGGCGGGCGATGGGCGGCGACGGCGGTGGCCGGCGGCAGTGCCGCCGCCGCCGTCACCTGTCCGAGCAGGGGAGCGTCCCAGCCGTCTCCGGAGGCGGTCAAGAACTGGTAGAGGTCCGGCGTCAGCTCGGTGGAAAGCAAGCTCAGCCCTTCTTCCACCTGAATGCCGAAGCGCTGCAAGAGCTCGAACATGGCGTAGAGCGTCAGCACCGAGTCTTCCGGGCGCCAGGGCTCCGGCCCCTGGCGCAACAGCAGGTACTCGACGGGGCTGGCGTCGAGAGCGTCGAGGCCGGCGTTGACGCCGTCGGCGTAGGCGGTCAGCAGTCGCCGGGTGGAGCCGGGGCTCTGACCGAAGACCTGGGCCGCGAGCTGGCGAAAGCCGTGACGGCGGGCCCGGCGGTCGGCGCCGAAGGTGGCCGGTCCGAAGAGCTCCGAGAGCTC
Source organism: Acidobacteriota bacterium (assembly GCA_039028635.1). Classification (NCBI taxonomy): domain Bacteria; kingdom Pseudomonadati; phylum Acidobacteriota; species Acidobacteriota bacterium. Next base: position 90,028 of record JBCCHV010000020.1, on the reverse strand, counting down.
GCCGGCGGCCTGCCGGCGCTGCAGGTCCATCTGGAAGAAGCGCTCCTGGCCGTGGAGGAAGCCGAGGCCATAGGCGAGATCGACGCGGTGGGTGCCGCGCAGCGTCGGCACGCCGAGCTGGTCGCGGTCGATGGTGACCGCGGCCTCGATTCCCGCCACCGTGAGCTCGCCGCTGAGCTGGGGCAGGCTGGCGCGCAGCTGGCCGCGCAGCCAGAAGCCCCCGAGGGTCGCGACGATCAGCAGAGGCAGTCCGAGAATCAGCAGGGCGAGGCCGATCCCTCGCAACCATCGTCCAGCAAGGCTTCGTTTGGCCATGGCACTCACTCTGAAGAAGGGTCTTAAGGAGACGTTAGTTTACATAGACGATTCTGGATATGCAATTCTCTTCAAGTCAAGCTCATAGTGCACCCAGGGTCTCCATTGGGGACTACGGAAACCTCCTCCGAGAGCCGCCGTCGGGCGACAGGGCTGGCTTGGTGGGGGCTGGTCGGTGGGCCCGCCGGGCGTCCCCGACGGTCTAAAAACGGTCCGGGTGGAAGGCGTCGAGGTCGAGCGACGGTGCGCCGTCGAGGAGGAGCTCGGTCATCACCCGGGCGGTGCCGGCGGAGAGCTCGAAGCCGGCGCGGAAGTGGCCGCAGGCCAGGAACAGGTTGTCGCGGCCGGTGAAAGCGCCGAGCAGCGGCAGGCCGTCCGGGCTGCCCGGTCGCAGGCCGGCCCAGGCTGCCGCGAAGGGCAGCGCCTCGAGGCGCGGCGCGATGCGCCGGGCGAGGGCGATGAGGCCGGCGACGCCGGCCGCCGTCGGGCGCGAATCGAAGCCGGCGTCCTCTTCCGTCGAGCCGATCAGGACCTTGCCATCGGGCCGTGGTACGAGGTAGCGCGGACCGGCCCAGACGAGGTGCGAAAAGAGCGGCGACGGCGCCTCGAGGAGCACGATCTGGCCGCGCATGGGACGGCCCGGAAAGGCGGCGCTGCCGGCCGGCAGGAGATGCGGCGACCAGGCCCCGGCGGCGAGCACGAAGCGGTCCGCCGGCAGCGCCCCGGCGGTCGTCTGGGCGGCGGTGATGCGCCCCTGCGATATCTGCCAGCCGGACAGGGCGCAGTGGGTTCGCACCTCGACTCCACGGCGCCGGCAGGCGACGGCGAGGGCCCGAACGTGCCAGGGATTGCGGATCTGGGCTTCGCTGGGATAGCGGTAGGCGAGAGGGAAGCCACCGTCGAGGGCGGGCTCGAGGCTCTGCAGCTCACGATCCGAGACCGACTCCACGGCGACGCCCTGGGCCTGCAGGTCCGCGGCCTCGCGGCGCAGCGCCGGCACCATCTCCTCGTCCAGGGCGACGTGAAAGGAGCCACAGCGACGATAGCCGTTGTCGATGCCGGTCTCCTCCTGGAGGCGAGGCGACCAGTCGGCGATCATCGAGGTACTGAGGGCGCGCAGCCGATCGATCGGGCGGTCGGCGCCGTCGACGCTCGCCGGAGTGAGGATCCCGGCGCCGGCCCAGGAAGCCTCGCCCCCCACCTCGCCTTTGTCGATCAGGGTGACCCGGGCACCGCGGCCGGACAGCTCGTAGGCCAGCGAAAGGCCGATGACTCCACCACCGGCGATCAGGACGTCACTCATGACTCTCCTTCCAGGGATCGACCGTCGATCGGATCCGCGGCGACCCCGAGAGGGGCCTCGGCAGGCTGCGCAGAGTAGCACGCCGTAGGGCGCCCCGGCAGGGCTGCAGGGCGCTGTCGGCGAGAGCATCGTCTTGGTAGAGTCGCGCCATGCGGAAGGTCGTTTTCGTCGCCCCCTTCTTCCTCGAGACGACGCTGCGTTTCGTGCGCGCCGCGGCCCTGCCGGGGGTGCGCCTCGGGTTGGTCAGCCAGCAGCCCCTGGAGCAGCTGCCGGCGGCCGTGCGTCGCCGCCTGGCGGCCCATTGGCGAGTCGACAACGCCCTCGATGCGGAGCAGCTGGTGGGCGCCGTGCGGGGTCTTGGCCGCCAGCTTGGCGGGGTCGATCGACTGCTCGGGGTGCTGGAGCATTTGCAGGTGCCCCTGGCAGAGGTGCGCGAGGCCCTGTCCCTGCCTGGCGTCGGTGTGGCGGTGGCGGAGAACTTTCGCGACAAGAACCGCATGAAGACGGTGCTCGCCGAGGCGGGACTGCCTTGCGCCCGCCATCGGCTGGTGGAGTCGGCCGAAGCGGCGCGCGACTTCGCTCGGCGCACCGGATTTCCGCTGGTCGCCAAGCCGCCCGCCGGCGCCGGCGCCACCGGCACCTTCCGGGCCGACGATGACGCCGCCCTGGAGCAGGTGCTGGGCCTCTGCCGGCCGTCTCCTGCGAGGCCCCTGCTGCTCGAGCAGTTCCTGGTCGGTCGGGAGTACTCCTTCGACAGTGTGGTGATCGCTGGCCAGCCGGTCTGGCATTCGATCTCGCGCTACCTCCCGACCCCCCTGGAAGCGCTACGCAATCCCTGGATCCAGTGGTGCGTCCTGCTGCCGCGGGAGATCGAGGGGCCCGAGTTCGCGGACATCCGCGAGGTCGCCTTCGGCGCGCTTCAGGCCCTCGGCCTGGAAACCGGCCTGAGCCACATGGAGTGGTTCCGCCTCGGCGATGGCCGGGTGGCGGTTTCGGAGGTCGGCGCGCGCCCTCCCGGAGCCCAGATCACACCCTTGACCTCCTACGCCCATGACTTCGATCTCTATCGCGCCTGGGCGCGATTGATGATCTTCGACGAGTTCGAGCCGCCGGTGCGCCGCTTCGCCGCCGGGGCGGCCTTCTTGCGTGGTCAGGGTCGGGGGCGGGTGCATCGCATCGTCGGCCTCGAGCAGTTGCAGCAAGAGCTCGGGCCGCTGGTGGTGGAGAGCCACCTGCCGCGCCCCGGGCAGGCCCCTTCGACCTCCTACGAGGGCGAAGGCTTCGTGATCGTTCGCCACCGTCGAACGGAGGTGGTCGAGCGTGCTCTGCACCGCATCGTTTCGACTCTGCGGGTGGAGCTGAAATGAACCTCGATCGACGAGATGGAAGCGATTTTCCATGAACATCCTGTTCTTCTCTCCCGGCTTTCCGGGAGAAATGCCTTTCTTCACCGCCGCCCTGGCGGAGGTTGGTGCGCGCGTTTACGGCCTCGGGGACCAACCCGCGGCGGCCTTGCCGGAGCGCGCTCGGCATGCCCTTGCGGGCTACCTCCAGGTGCCCGATCTATGGGATGAGGGCGACCTCCTGCGTCGCGTCGGAGAGCTGCACCGGCAGGTCGGCCTGCAGGGCATCGAGTGCTTGTGGGAACCCGGCATGGTGCTGGCGGCGCAGCTGCGCGAAGGGCTCGGGCTGCCCGGCATGACCGTCGCCCAGACGGTGCCCTTCCGCGACAAGGAAGTGATGAAGACGGTCCTCGACCGGGCCGGCATCCGCACTCCCCGCCACTTCAAGGCCACCACCGTTCGCGGCTGTCGCGAGGCGGCGGAGCGGCTCGGTTTCCCGCTCATCCTCAAGCCGATCGCCGGGGCTGGATCGGCCGACACTTACCGCGTCGACGATGTCGGCGAGCTCGAAGAGGCTCTGCCGCGGTTGCAGCACGTCGCGGAGGTCAGTGTCGAAGAGTTCATCGATGGCGAGGAATTCACCTTCGACACCATCACCGCCGGTGGCGAGATCCAGTATTACAACATCGGCTGGTATCGCCCGCGACCCCTGGTGGCTCGCACCGTGCAGTGGATCAGCCCGCAGACGGTGGCCCTGCGCGACGTCCATCGGCCGGACCTCGCCGGCGGACGCCAGATGGGGCAAGCGGTGCTCTCGGCTCTCGGCTTCGAATCCGGCTTCACCCACATGGAGTGGTTCCTCAAGGCCGATGGCGAGGCCGTTTTCGGCGAGATCGGGGCGCGCCCGCCCGGCGCCCGCTCCGTCGAGACGATGAACTACGCCTGCGATATCGACGTCTTTCGCGGTTGGGCCGAGGCGGTCACCGGACGCGCCATGAGCCAGCCGGTGGAGCGGCGCTACAACAGCGTGGTGATCTTCAAGCGCGCCCAGGGAGAGGGGCGGATCCGCCGCATCGAAGGCCTCGCGGGACTGATGTCGCGCTTCGGTGAGCACGTTGTTTCCGTCGACCTGCTGCCGGTGGGGGCGCCGCGGCGCAACTGGAAGCAGTCCTTGCTCTCCGATGGCTGGGTGATGGTGCGCCATCCGGTACTCGGCCGGGCTCTCGAGATCGCCGATCGCTTCGGCACCGATCTCCAGATCTATGCCGGTTAGCAGGCTGCTGAAAAGTCCGCTGTGCGGATTTTCCAGCGCTGCTAGCTGTTTGTTTCAGGGGGCTGAGCGCCCCCTCGCCCGAAAAAGTGCGATTTTTCGGGCTCACCCCATCTCTTGGCTTCGCCGCCGAGCCCTCGCGGGCTCGGAAGCAGATTGCCGATGCCTTTTCCAGCAATCTGCTAGGTCGACGCTGGCGGCGGCGCTGCTGATCGGCCTGCTGTTTTCGGCGGTGCCGGCGGCGTCTCAGGGGTCCGACTATGCCCTGCGCTTTTTCGGCACCGGCGTCGGGCCTCCGGGACAGCAGGACCGGCTGCTGCTGCCGATCGACGACAACCTGCCCGGGGCCGCCAGTGAGCCGACCGACGTCGGTGGTGGCAGCTTCACTCTCGAGCTGTGGCTGCGCGGTCGCCTGGCGGACAATCCCACCGGTAATGCCGGCGGCGATATTGAGCTCTTCGACTATTCCTGGATCGAGGGCAACATCATCCTCGACCGCGATGTCTGGTGCGGCACCGCCAACGCCTTCGGCGTCAGCCTGGCCGGTGGCCTGGTGCGCTTCGGCGCCGACTCCGGCGACACCGGCTGCTGCAACGACACCATCGAGGGCAGCGTCAACGTGCTCGACGACGCCTGGCATCACGTCGCCGTGGTGCGCGATGCATCGGTCGGTGATCTCGCCATCTATGTCGACGGCGTCGAGGACTTTCGCGGCTCGGCGGGTCTGTCGACGGTCGACCTCTCCTATCCCGATGGCGGAGTGCCGGTGACCGGCGATTGCAACACCGGTCAGCGCACGCCCTACGGTTGGTACCTGGTGGTGGCGGCGGAGAAGCACGACGCCGGCTCCGCCTACCCCTCCTTTGCCGGTTGGGTGGATGAGCTGCGCATTTGGGACGTGGCCCGCCCCGGAGTGGCGATCGCGGCGGACCGCTTCGCGGTGCTGCCGGCCGCAACACCCGGTCTGGTCGGGTCCTATCGCTTCGAAGAGGGCAGCGGCACCGTCGTCAGGGACAGCAGCGGCCGGGGCTCGGCCGATGGCGAGCTGGTCGCCGGGACTGCCGGCAACGGCGAGTGGGTGAGCGGTCCCGGGGAGACGGCGCCGCTGGTGGCACCGTTGTTCGCCGACGGCTTCGAGTCGGGCAATCTCTCCGCCTGGTCGGCGGTGGTGCCCTGAAGGCCGCCGGCGCCCGGCTGTCGGTGGCGCCGTGGCGTCCGCCGGGGCTCGCGACCATCGGCGCCTGACCGCATCCAAAGACCACCCCTCCGGCGAAAGGGAGAGGTATGAAGAGACGGATCATCTTCTGCCTCGCCCTGGCCTTGTCGACCTTCGGCTGTGCCAGCTCCGCCATCCCGGCCTGGCCCGAGGACGACGACGCTTTGTCTTCAGGGCGCGATCTGCTCGAGCGCTCCGTGGCCGCCCATAGGGGTGACGTCTTCGCCGACTTGCAGGACCTGAGCGTGTCCTACGACGGGCGTTGGGGAAGGATCGTGCCGCGGCTCCAGCCGGTCTTGGTCGACCGGGGTTTTCGGGCCTCCTCGCAGGAGCGCTATCTCTTGCCCAGCGGCACCGTTTTCCAGCTCCACACTGGGCCACAAGGCGAGAAGACCGTGTTGCGCCGGCCGGACGATGTGTTGGTGAGCTATGCCGGCACCGCCGTGCCCGAGGTCGACGAGGAGCGCCAGGCGGCCTCGGCACTGGTCGCCGACGCCTATCTGATGATGATTACCGGTCCTTCCTATTTCCTGAGACCGGCGGCCGAGATCCGGAGCCTTCCCGCGGCGGTCGAGGACGGCCAGCGCTTCCTGCGCCTGAGAGCCCGCCTGCGCCCGGGCTTCGGCCTTTCGCCGGAGGACCGCGCAGTGCTGTGGATCGATCCGGAGACTTTCCTGCTGAGGCGGGTGGAGTTCTCGATCGAGGGCTTGGAAAGCACTCGCGGCGCCGAAGTCGACGTGACCTTTTCCGGCCACCGCGAAATGCACGGCAAGGTCTGGCCGACGCGCTTCGTCGAGCGCGTTCGGCGGCCGGTGTCGGTCTTCGCCCATCGCTGGAGCTTGGTCGGCTTGGACGTCGACCGCGGTCTGACCCTCGACGATCTGGCTCCGACGGCGATCACGGAGGTGGCGAAAGCCCCGGCTGGGGCGCCCTTGGTGGCGGTCTCCGACCGCCGGAGGACGGATCGATGAGCTCAGACCAGACGATGCTTCGGCGTTTGTCGCTCGGTGGGCAGGCCGACGCATTCGCGCAGCGCCGCCTCGACATACTTCTGGACCACCGCGCCGCGCCATTGGGCCTGGAAGTCGGTGTTGTCCATCGGAGTCGCGTTGCGCCGCGCCAGGGCCGCCGCGGCGGCGAGTACCTCGGCCGTTGCCGGCTCGCCGCGCAGCGCCTCGACGCTGGCCTCGGCCGCGACCGGCAAGGAAGCGACGGCGCCGAGGAAGATGCGGGCATCGCGGATGGTGCCATCGTCTTCGACATCGAGCGCGGCACCGACGGAGAGCACCGCGAAGTCGATCGAACCCCGTCGGCGAAGCTTCCAGAAGGCCGACCGCCAGCGCGCGGATTCCCGCGGTATCCGTATGGCCGTCACCAGCTCCTCCGGGGTCTTGGCGAGGTATTCCATCCCGTCGTCCCGGAATAGGCCTTCGACCGCCACCTGGCGTTCGCCCTGCGGTCCGACGACCGTCAACTGAGCGCCGAGGGCGGCGAGCATGGGGGCCGAGTCGGAGGCGCTGTGAGCCCAGCAGCGCGGCGAGCTCGGCGCCACCCAGCAGGTGCTGCCGGCCTCCTTCATGCAGTAGTCGATGGAGCGGCGCCACTCCTCCGTTTGGTTGTAGTAGGTGCAGCGCGTGTCGACGCAGAGATTGCCCCCCAGCGTTCCCATATTGCGTAGCGGCGGGGACGAGATCGAGGCCACCGCCCGGGCCAGAGCCGGGAAGCGGTGACGCACTTCGGTGTCGGTCTCAATCGTCGAGAGCGTGGTGTTGGCGCCGATCGTGAGGTCGCCGTTCGAGCGGATTCCGGTGAGGTCCGCGATGCCGGCGAGGGAAATCACCACATCGGCCCGCTGATGGCGGCGCTTCATGTTGGGCCACAGATCCGTGCCTCCGGCCACCGGCCGGGCGCGCCCTTCGCAGGCGCCTTCGGCCGCCAGCATGGCCACCGCCTCGGAAACGCTGGCGGCGCGGCGGAGCTGAAACTTGGGCAGTCGAAGCATCGCGGAAGGATCCTCGAGATGATGGTGTGACTTCAGCCTATCGCCAATCCTCGGCCGGAACCAGCTCGGTCGCAGCGCTCAGGCCGGCGGCGGCGCTGGCCGGGCGGCGAGAATTCGTTCAGCCCGCGCTTCGATCGCCGACCAGCGCCCAGCGGCCATGTCGCCAGCGTCGAACAGCGAGGCGACGAAACCGGCCGCCCAGGCGCCGGCGTCGAGCCAGCGGGCGAAATCGTGCTCGTCGACGCCATTGGTCGGAACCACCTTGAGGAAGGGCAGCGGACCGAGCACCGAGCGCAGCCACACTGGACCGCCGGCGGGACAGGGAAAGAGCTTGATCAGCGGAGCGCCGAAGTGATGAGCCTGGAGCATCTCCGTCGGCGTATGGGCTCCCGGCAAGGCGGCGACTCCCAGCTCGGCGGCGCAGCCGATGACCGTCTCATCGACCACCGGCGAGACCACGAAGCGGGCGCCGGCGTCGACGGCGCGACGGGCTTGCTCCGGATCGAGCACGGTGCCGGCTCCGACCACCGCGCCGGGGCGCTGCGAAAAATCGCGGATCAGCTCGTAGACGCCGGGGGTCGTGAGGGTGAACTCCAGAATCCGAAAACCGCCGCGATAGGCCGCTTCCATGGCCTCGGCGGCTTGCCCTTGGTCACCCCAACGCAGAATCGCGGTGGCCCGCTCGCGGCTCAGCAACTCGACGAACCGTTGGCTCTCCATGGTGCCAGTATAGAGCCATCCGGCAGTGCCCTTGTCGTGCTAAGTTTCGAGTTCATGAAGAGCTCGCAAGACCGCCGCGGTAGTCGTCGCTTCGAGGTCGCGGGAGTCCGCGGCCGGATGGAGGCGAAGGTGGCGGCGCGGGTGCTCAATCTCAGCCTCACCGGCATGTCGATCGAGACCGACGAGCCGCTGGTGGTGGGCAAGCCCTGTCAAGTCGAGCTGCACCACGAAGATCTCACCTTCGAGGCCGTCGGTACGGTGGTGTGGAGTCGCCCCCGGGAGCTGCCCGTCGAACCGCCACCCCCCGAGGTGCCGCCACGGAGCCGCGGCCCGTTCCACGCCGAGACCACCACCGTTTACGAAGCCGGCGTGCGATTCGACTCCGAGACCGCGGCCTTGGAAACGCTGCTCGGATCCTCGGCGGTGATCCTGTTCGAAGAGGATGGCCTCGCCGCCGAGCTGTCGTCGGAACGCCATCAGCGCGACTGCCGGTTGGTCGAGCTCGGCCCCGAGCGGCTGGTGGTGGTGGCCGCCGAAGGGCCTGCCGCCGAGCGCGTCCTGCTCACCCTCGAGGTCGATGGCGATTCTGTGCGATTGCCCGGGCGAGTTCAGGGCCAGCGCGAGATCGCGAGCCCGTCCGGCGGCTCCGCCACGCGAGTCGAGATCGCCCTCGAAGAGATCGAGCCGGCGGCGCGCCTCGCCCTGCAAAAGTTGATCGACGACCAGCTCTACGAGGACGAGCCCTGAGCCCGCCGAGCGGCTTCGAAGGCAGCGAATACGAGCCGGTCCAGGCCGGCGACGGTCTCGCCGTGCTCTCCTGGGTCTGCTTCGTCGCCGCCCTCGGCGCCCGCTGCCTCAGTGGCTGGGTGCCCGACGTCGGCCTGCCGCGAACCTTCGTACCCGCCCTCACCACTCCCGCCCTCGCCCTCCTCGGCGTCGTCGTCTCCGCCCTCGGCCTCCGCTTCGGCCGCCGCCGCTCCGCCTTGGTAAGGGTAGGACTATTCCTCAACGCCGCCGTCCTGCTCCTCAGCGGCCTAGCGGCCCTGATCTTCGTCTGGATCCTGGGGCGGTGATCGCGTGAAGAGACGGGCTGCCTGCGGAACCACCCCGGTGCGACGCGCCCAGAGCGCCCAGAAGGCGATGTCACGAAACAGAAGGCTGGCGGCATTCCGCCAGGTCCACGAGGCGGCGGTCGCGCCACGGAGGACGGAGGCGCCGAGCCGGTCGCGAGCCGCACAACACAAGCGGGCGGCCGAGGTAACCGCCGTTCTGAGCCTTGCTGATCAATGGGTGTCGGCTGCGCGACTTGAGATGGGAATGCGAAGACGTCCACGATCCTCACGCCAAGCGCGTGCAGCCGAGGTGCTTGCCGGTCAGAAGATTGCTGATCAGCGAGCGGCAGGGTGCTACCCAGCGCCCTGCCTCCGAGCGCGAAGGCGCGAGGCGGCTGCGATGCCGCCGAGGACGGCGGTGCCCTGGATTAGGTTGCAGGTGTGGGGACTGAGCGTTGCTGGTCAGCGAGCGGCAGGGTGCTACTCAGCGCCCTGCCTCCGAGCGCGAAGGCGCGAGGCGGCGGCTTTGCCGCCGAGGACGGGGGTGAGCCCGCACGACATGTGCGTGCGGGCGAGGGGGGCGCCCGAGGTCTCGGAGGCGCTGATCGCAGCAGGGAGTCGTCTGCTAGTCAGCAGGCGACTTCCGAGCGCCGAGGCGCGAGGCGGCGTCCGTTGGACGCCGAGGACGGGGGTGAAGGCGCGCGACATGCGCGCGCGCCTGAGGGGGGCGCCCAGCCCCCCTGAAACGAACGGAGCGGCCGCGTCGGAGCGCCGTCGCCCCCGGTGCTCCGACGCGGTACAGCCCCTGAACCGTGGACGGTTCGCTCGATTCCGCCAACGTGGCCCCGCGGGATCCAGCTCGCCGCTCGCAGGGCGAGCGGCGAAGAAGTCGGGCTGCCGATCCATCCCCATGGTGCGCTCGGAAGCCGGAGGCGTGACTTGATTCTTCAGCAAGGTCGTAAATGGTGGAGGAGCGAGCCTGGGCAGGTCGGCCGCGATTCCCGGCGGAGCCGGCTCGCAGATCGCCGGCTTCGGGCCTCGACGAGGGGCCGGAAAGGCCTGGGCGCGCTGGTCCTGCTGATGCTTCTCCAAGGCGGTTGCATCAGCCACTACATCATTCATCCGCGGCAACTGCCGCAAGATCTCGAAGCCTGGCAGGAAGAGCGCGAGGTGGCGGGCCTGATCATGCGCTTCGAGTGGGTCCTGCCGGCGGGCGAGGGCCCCTTGCCGACGGTGATCGTCCATCCCGAGGCCAACCACTTCGCCGACGAGATGCGCGGCATTCTCTACAGTCTGGCGCAGCGCGGCTACGCCGCCGTGGCGGCCGACTACCGTCGCGCCAACGGCGAAACGCTGTTTACCTGGAAGCGTCCGGAGGACGCGCGGGCGGTCTACGAGATCGTTCGTCAGCATCCGCGGGTGGATGGCGACCGATTGGGCTGGATGGGCTACTCCCAGGGCGGCATCTACAGCCTACTGATCGCCGCCCGTACCCCGGCAGCGGCGGTCGTGGCCTACTATCCGGTGACGGATTTCGAGACCTGGCTCGAAGACGCCGAAGGCCGTGGCCTGCGGCGCTTGGTGTTTCGCGCCATTCGTCGCTACTTCCGCAAGAAGAGCGGCGCCGAGTCGGAAGAGGAGTATCGCCGGCTGTTACGTCAGGCTTCGCCCTACCACCAGGCCGAGTCGATCACCGCGCCGGTGCTCCTGATCCACGGCGCCCGCGACCGCTCGGCGCGACTCTCCGAGTCCCGGCGTCTGGCGGAGCGCCTACGGGAGCTCGATCGCGAGGTTCGGCTGGTGGTGCTCGACGATGCCGGTCACGTGTTCAATTTTCGCAACCAGGACAAAGCGGCGCGGGCCTGGCAGGAGGCGACCGCCTGGCTCGATCGCCACCTGCGGGGCGAGGCCCCCTGATCGCGCCGTCCAGCCCGCGGCGGCCTCAGCCCTCGCGATGACCGCGCTCGGAGCGAGTCAGCCGGCGCAGCTCCGTGTCGAGGGCTTCTTCGACCAGGTTCTGAATCTGATCGAGGTCGACCGGTCCTGGATCGCGGCTGGCGCGCAGGGCCTGGTCGACGAGGGCACGAACCCGGCCGAGCTCGTGACGGCGTTCCGTCGACTCGGCCGCGACCCGCTGATCGACCAGACGCTCGAGCTCCAGGCTGTCGAGGTCGCGACCGCCGTAGAGGCGGGCGAAAAAGCGCTCGGGGGGATGGTCGAGGGCTGCGAGCAGATCGAGGACCCAGGAGACCTCGAGACCCGGTGGCCCCGGGCCGAGGGCGGCCGTCAGGCGTCCTGGGGGCCAACCGAGGCGCTGCTCGATCGCTTCCGGCGTCACCTCCGCTTCCTGCATCAGATCGCGGAGAAGGTCACACCAGCGTTCAATGGCGCCCTTCGAGCTCATCAGGAGATCATATCGAACGACCGGACGGACCTTTCTCGTCCAGGCTGCCGCGGTGTGATGGTCGGTTACCCGATCCCTCGCACCGCCGAGGGCTGCTCCCGGCGAGCAGGGATTCGATGGCGCCGAGCGCGGTGGATCACTCGCCATCGGGGGGCTCTGTGCGGCCGGGCTGGATTCTTCCGTCGATCTGACCGAAAATGACCTCCATCGGCGCTGCAGCCAGCGGGGGAGACCGGCGGTCGAGGTCTCTGTTTTTGATCAACTTCTGATTGCCGAGGGACCTCGATGACCTTCATTTTCGGAACGCTTTTCGTCTGCGCCATGCTGGCGGTATTCATCGGCGGGATCATGATCCTGATCGCCGCCTTCCGTCAGAGCGTGCTGTGGGGGCTCGGCACGCTGATCGTGCCCTTCGTCGGCCTGATCTTCGTCATCTTGCATTGGCAGGAGGCCAAGCGCGGCTTCCTCCTGACCCTCGGCGGCTACGCGGTTCTCTTCCTCTCGATCTTCGTCATCGGCGGCATGAGTAGCACCATGACGCCCGACGAGCAGGTGGTGACCTTCCCGGACGACAGCCCGCTGTCGGATCAGTTCGAAGCGCCGCCCCCCCGGGCCCGCGAGCCGGAAGTCGCGGAGCCGGTGGAGGTCGACGACGAGCCGGTCGACTTCGAAGAGATCATGGAGGAGGTCGAGGCGGTCAGCGACGAAGAAGCGGCGGCCGAGCCGATCGAGGCCCAGAGCCGGCTCGAGCGCCGTCCTTATGTGGCCCAGGCGGCCCCCGCCCGGCCAACGGTCCTGAGCCCCGATCGCTGGGGTGAGCTGGTGGGGCGGCGCATCGACGTCGTGCAGCGCAGCGGCCAGTTGGTGCAGGGAGTGACCTTGCTGGCGGTGCATTCGGATCGCCTGACCCTGCGTCGCAAGCTCGGCGGCGGCACGATGGATTTCGATCTCCCACGGCGCAAGATCGAGGAGATCCGTCCCGCTCGCTAGCAACTCGTCGGCGGGTCTCGAGGGGGTCGCCTTCGGGGAAATCGAGGCATCCTCGTAAGTCTATTTTTTGTAACATCTTAGAGGGGGTGATCGGAGGTCTCGAAGGGACCCCTCCTGTGCTACGATTCCGCCCCTATGGACGCGATCGACGTGCGCCGGAACCAGGTGCTGACGGACACTTTGCGCCGCTTTGTGCGGCGAGGGGCTCGCTCGAGTATCAGCAAGCTCCTCGCCAAGGTGCGTCCGGAGGACCTCGGCGGACTGCTGCGGGGGCTGACGCCGGGCGAGCGCCTGGCCGTTTTCCGGATCGCGGTGGCGGATTTTCCGGACAGTACCGGCTCGGTCTTGACCGAGATGGAGCCGCACCTGCGGACCGAGCTCCTCGAGCGCCTCGAGCCCGGCGAAGTGGCCGGCGTGCTCGAGCTCCTGGCGGTCGACGATGCGGTCTCGGTGGTCGAGTCGCTGCCCTCGGAGGTCAAAGACCGGGTGCTGGCGATCGTCGATCTCAAGGGCGTCACCGAGGTGCAGTCGCAGCTCACCTACGAGGACGATTCGGCCGGCCGCATCATGACCCGGGAGTTCTTCTCCCTGCCGGAGTCGACGCTGGTGCGCGAGGCGATCGCCACCATCCAAGACCAGGGGGAGGAGATCGAGATGATCTTCTACCTCTACGTGGTCGATCTCGAAGGCCTGTTGGTCGGGGTGACGTCGCTGCGCCAGATCCTGCTGTCGCCGCCGGACAAAAGCCTGCGGGACATCGCCCAGCGCGACATGATCAAGGTCGACACCACGACCGACCAGGAAGAGGTGGCGCAGCTGGCGGCGCGTTACGACCTGCTGGCGATTCCGGTGGTCGACGAGCACAACAAGCTGCTCGGCATCGTCACCGTCGACGACATCGTCGACATCGTCAAGGAAGAGGCGACGGAAGACTTCTTCAAGATGGTCGGCACCAACGAGGACGAGCTCCTCTACCAGGAGCGCGCCTGGCGCCTGGCCGGCATCCGCCTGCCTTGGCTGCTGATCAACCTGGTCGGGCTGCTGCTCACCGGAATTCTCTTCGAGCATTTCCAGGTGCGCTTCCAGGAGGCTCTGTTCCTGCTCACTTTCGTGCCCGTGATCATGGGCATGGGCGGCAACATCGGCACCCAGACCTCGACCATCACGGTGCGCGGCCTGGCGACCGGCCAGCTACGCTTCGGGGATCGCCGCATCGGCGCCTTTCTGTGGAGCCAGGTTCGCGTCGGTGCGCTCCTCGGCTTGGCGACGGCGGCGCTGGTGGCGATCGCCGCCGCGGCGCTCGAAAGCGGCAATGTCTACTATGCGATCGTGGTCAGCGTGTCGCTGTTCATGGCGATTCTAGTGGCCTCCTTCAACGGCGCCATCATCCCGGTGCTGTTCGAGAAGTTCGGCATCGACCCGGCGGTGGCCGCCGGCCCCTTGGTCACCACCAGCAACGACATCACCGGCATCTTGATCTACTTCGGCTTTGCCGGCCTGCTGATCGAGTTCCTCATCCGCTGACCGTCGAATGGCCTTCGAGCGCGACGAGGCGCTGCTCCTCGAGGTGATCGATCTCCAGGACAGTGACCGCATCGTCGCCTTCTTGAGTCGCCAGCACGGCCAGAAACGGGGGGTCGCGAAAGGGGCGCGGCGGCCCCACAGCCGCTTCGCCGGCCAACTGCAACCGCTGGCCAAGGCACGGATCGACTGGCGCGAGAAGGAGGGCCGAGACCTGGTGCGTATCTCGGATGTCGACGTGCTGCGGCCGGTCGACCTTTCGGGTGACCTCGAAGGCTTGCTGGTGGGCAGCTACCTCGCCGATCACCTGCTCGAGTTCGTGCAGGAGAACGAGCCTGGAGACCTCTGGTTTCGGCTTCTGGACAGCACCGTCGAAGCCCTGCTCGATGGGGTGGACCGGGATCTCGCGGCGCGATACTTTGAGACCTGGGTCTTGCGCCTCTCGGGAATCTTTCCGGAGCCTCGAGAGTGCCCGCAGTGTGGTCGAGGATTGGCCAGCGAAGGCGTGGTCCTGCCGCCCGACGGCGACAGCTTCGTCTGTCGACGGTGTAGCGATCGCGGCCTACGCATTGCGCCGGAAGTGTTGGAATTCGTGATCCGATCGGGCCGTCGGGCGCTCGGCGCACTGGCCAAAGAACCGCCATCGCGGGACACTCTGCGACTCGTCGAGCAAATCTGTGCTCAAATTCGCCGACAGTTCCTGCAGCGCGAGCTGCGCAGCTACGAGGTGATTCAGCAGACCTTGGGCGCGGGGCGCGCCTTCGGGCGCTTCGATGGCGCTCGCTGAGGACCTGTCCCGGCGGGGTGGAGACAACCAGGACTGAGGATTTTCGACATGCAGACTTTTCAGGAGTTGATCCTTCGCCTTTCGGACTTCTGGGCCGAACAGGGCTGCGTCTTGCAGCAGCCCTACGACCTCGAGGTCGGGGCCGGCACGATGCATCCGGACACCTTTCTGCGGGTGCTCGGCCCGGAGCCCTGGCGGGTGGCCTATGTCCAGCCGTCGCGGCGGCCGGCGGACGGGCGCTACGGCGACAACCCCTTCCGTCTCGCCAAGCACTATCAGTTCCAGGTGATCCTGAAGCCCAATCCCAAGGACATCCAGGAGCTCTACGTGCGCAGCCTCGAGGCCATGGGCATCGATCTCTCGGTGCACGACCTGCGCTTCGAGGAGGACAACTGGGAGGCGCCGACCCTCGGTGCTTGGGGGGTCGGTTGGCAGGTGATGCTCGACGGCATGGAGATCACCCAGTTCACCTACTTTCAACAGGCCGGAGGTCTCGAGCTCGATCCGATCAGCGCCGAGATCACCTACGGCCTCGAGCGCATCACCATGTTCCTCGGCCTGTCGCGGTCGATCTACGACATCGGCTGGGTGCCCGACGGGGTGCGCTACGGCCAGGTGCGCCATCAGGACGAGGTGGAGTTTTCGAAGTACTACTTCGAGGTCGCCGACGTCGACTTCCTGACCCAGCAGCTCGACGGCCAGGAGCGCGAGGCGCAACGCTGCCTCGAGGCGGGACTGGTGCTGCCGGCCTATGAGTGCGCCCTCAAGTGCTCGCATCTGTTCAACGTGCTCGATGCCCGTGGCGCCGTCTCGGTGACCGAACGGGTCGCCCTGATCAAGCGGGTGCGTCGCCTGGCGGTGGCCTGCGCCCGCGAATATGTCGACAGCCGGGAGCGGCTGGGTTACCCGCTGCTGGCCAGCGGCGACGAGGAGGTGAATCATGCCGAAGGGTGAGTACCTGCTCGAAGTGCGAGCCGAGGAGATTCCCGCTCGCATGCTGGCGCCGGCCGTGGCGACCCTGCGGGATCAGGTGGTGGCCGCCCTCGAACAGCGTGAGCTGGCGCCGCGGGAGGCGGTCGTCGGATTCACGCCGCGGCGCCTGCTGCTGGTGCTCAAGGGGCTGCCGGAGCGCGAAGAGGACCGCGAAGAGCAGGTGGTCGGGCCGCCGTCGAGGGTCGCCTTCGACGACGACGGCAACCCGACGCCGGCAGCTCTCGGTTTCGCCAAACGCTGCGGCGTCGAGGCCGAGGCCCTGGAGCGGGTCGTCACCGACAAGGGTGAGTACGTCGGCACCCTGGTGCGGACCGTCGGGATGGCGACCGGCGAAGTTCTCTCGGAGCTGGTGCCGCGCGTCCTCGCCGCCCTGCCCTGGCCGAAGAGCATGCGCTGGGGCAGTGGGGAAGGGCCCTGGGTGCGGCCGGTCCACGGCATCGTGTCGCTGTTTGCCGGCGAGGTGGTGCCTTTCCAGCTTTTCGACGTCGCCGCCGGCGACCAGACCGTCGGCCATCCGGTCCTGTCCCCCGGCCTGTTCACCGTCAAAGGCGCCGCCGACTACCGTCGCAAGCTGCAGCGCAAAGGCATCGAGGTGTTGCCGGAAGCGCGGCGCGAGACGCTGGTGACGGCGATGCGTGAGCGCGCCGTCGAGCTCGGCGGGGAGCTGGTCGAAGACGATGAGCTGATCGACAAGCTGACCGCCATCTGCGAGATCCCCGGGGTGATGGAGGGTTCTTTCTCGGAGGATTATCTGGCGCTGCCGCGGGAGGTCCTGATCGCCAGCTTGAAGGATCACCAGAGCGCACTGACGGTGGAGGAGCCGGGTGCGGGGGAGCGGCCCCTGTTGCCGGTCTATCTGACCGTCATGGATCGGCCCGACGATCCCGCCGGCCGGGTGCGGGCCGGCAACGAGTGGGTGGTGGCGGCGCGCCTCGCCGACGCCCGTTTCTTCGTCGACGAGGACGGCAAGCAGAGCCTCGCCGAACGTGCCGAATCCCTCGATCGGCTCACCTTTCACGAGCGCCTCGGCACCTACGCCGACAAGAGCGAGCGCATCGCCGGCCTGGTGCGGATGCTCTGCGAGCAGCTCGAATGGCCCCAGGAGATGGAGCCGGGGCTCGCCGCCGCGGCGTTGCTGAAGGCCGATCTGACCAGCGAGATGGTCAAGGAATTCACCTCCCTGCAGGGCATCATGGGCGGCCTCTACGCGCGCCAGGAGGAGGCCGACGAGGCGGTCTGGCAGGCGATCTACGACCAGTACTTGCCGGCGTCGACGGACGATGCCATTCCGCGCGGCCGGATCGGCAAGCTCACCGCACTGGCGGACCGCATCGACACTCTGGTGGGCATTTTCGGTCTCGGCCTGGTGCCGACCGGCAGCCGCGATCCCTTCGGTCTGCGGCGCGCTGCCCAGGGGGCGGTGCGGATTACCCTCGAAGGTGGCCTGCCGCTCGATCTCGACCTGGTGGCGGCGCGGGCGGCGCTGCTCTATGGCGATCGCCTGGAGCGCAGCGGCGAGGAGCTGCTCGCCGATCTGCGGCCTTTCCTCCACGATCGCACCCGCCACCTGCTGGGCCTCCAGGGCTACGCCTACGACGAGGTCGAGGCGGCGCTGGCGGTCGGTGGAACGGACCTGCCCGATCTGCAGTCGCGGGTCGATGCTCTCCACCGGGTGCGTCAGGAGGAGGGTTTCCTGTCGGTGGTGCTGGCCGCCAAGCGGATCGCCAACATCGTGCGCGACCATTCCGAGTACGAGCTCGAGGGCGAGGCCCTGGTGGAGGATGCCGAGAAGGATCTCTTCGCCGCCTACGAGCGCCTGCGCTCGCAGATCGAAGAGGCCGCGGCAGCCGGTGAATACGAGCGCGGCCTGCGCCACATCGCCGACCTCGCCGAGGTCCTCGACCGTTTCTTCGTCGAGGTCCTGGTGATGGACGAGGATCGCAATCGGCGGCGCAACCGCATCGCTCTGCTGCAGGGCATTCACCGCTTGCTTTCGCGCATCGCCCGCTTGACCGAGGTGGTGGTGGATCGCGCTGAGCACCGTTCGCGCTTCGCCGGCGACGCCTGAGGGGCCGGGCGACCCGGCCGAGGCAGCTTCTCGGGCTGGCCCGCAGGTCGGGCTAGAATTTCGGCGAGCACGAGCTGGCGAAAAACAGAGGCCGCGGGCCGGCCGCAACGGACTGGAGGGCAGAGTTGACCGACACCCAATACGTCTACTCGTTCGGTGGTGGAACCGCCCAGGGTTCGGCAGAGCAGAAGCAGCTCCTCGGCGGCAAGGGTGCCAACCTGGCGGAGATGAGCCGCCTCGGAATTCCGGTGCCGCCAGGATTCACCCTCACCACCGAGGCCTGCCTCTACTTCCAGGACCACGACGGCAGCTACCCTGCAGGCCTCGAGGCGCAGGTCGACGATCACCTCGCCCGGCTTCAGGAGCTCCAGGGTCGGCGCTTCGGCGGCGATGCCGATCCGCTGCTCCTTTCGGTACGCTCCGGGGCGCCCATCTCGATGCCGGGAATGATGGACACGGTGCTCAATCTGGGCCTCAATCGCCAGGTGGTGGCGGCGCTCGAGGCCGCCGGCAGCGATCCGCGCTTCGTGCGCGATGCCTACCGGCGTCTGCTGACCATGTACGGCGACGTGGTGATGGGCGTGCCCCACCGCGAGTTCGAGAGCATCCTCGGCGCCGCCCGCCAGCGCGAGGCGGTCGAAGACGATTCGGCGCTCTCGGCGAGCGCCCTCGGCGAGGTCATCGCGGCCTTCGAAGAGCTGATCGAGGGGCACGCCGGCCGGCCCTTCCCGCAGGACCCCCGGGAGCAGCTCTGGGGCGGCATCCGTGCCGTCTTCGAGAGCTGGGACAACCAGAGGGCGCGCGACTACCGGCGCCTCAACGGCATTCCGAGCACCATGGGAACGGGGGTCAACGTCCAGGCGATGGTGTTCGGCAATCGCGGCGACGACTGCGCCACCGGGGTCGCCTTCACCCGCAACCCGGCCTCCGGTGAGCCCGGTCTCTACGGCGAGTTCCTGGTCAACGCTCAGGGTGAGGATGTGGTCGCCGGGATTCGCACGCCGCGCCCCATCCGGCCCGCCGAGGGAGACGGCATGGCCGCCCTTTTTGGGCCGGCGACGGCTCAGCTCGAGGAGGTCTGCGGGGTGCTGGAAGAGCACTATCGGGAGATGCAGGACGTCGAGTTCACGATCGAGGACGGCCGCCTTTACATGCTGCAGACGCGCACCGGCAAGCGCACCGGCTCGGCCGCGGTGCGCATCGCCGTCGACATGGTGCGGGAGGGCCGGATCGACGCCACCACCGCCCTCGAACGGGTCGAGCCGGACCACCTCGAACAGATGTTGGCGCCGGACTTCGATCCCGCCGACAAGGCGGCGGCGGTAGCCGCCGGCCGCCTGTTGGCGAAGGGCTTGCCGGCGGGGCCCGGAGCGGCCAGCGGGCGCATCGCCCTCAACGCCGAGCGGGCCTCCGAGATGGCCGTCGCGGGTCCGGTTCTGCTGGTGCGCGAAGAGACTTCGCCGGAAGACATCGTCGGCATGCACGCCTCCGCCGGCATCGTCACCTCGCGCGGTGGCATGACCTCCCACGCGGCGGTGGTGGCGCGCGGCATGGGCAAACCCTGCATCGTCGGTGCCGGAGATCTGCACGTCGACGAGGCGAGCGGCGAGGTGCGAGTGGCGGGACAGACGTGGCGCGAAGGCGACGCCCTTTCGATCGACGGCTCGACCGGCGAAGTGCTCGCCGGTGCCCTCGCGCCGCAGGAGTCGGAGGTGCTCGCGGCGCTCACCGGCGAAGGTCCGCCGACGGCTGCTTCGCACGCCTTCCAGCAGGTCCTCGACTGGGCCGACGGGGCGCGCCGCATGCGGGTGCGGGCCAATGCCGACACCCCCGAGGATGCCCGCCGGGCGCGTTCCTTCGGCGCCCAGGGCATCGGCCTCTGCCGTACCGAGCACATGTTCTTCGAGGAGGATCGCATTCCGCGCGTGCGGCGCATGATCCTGGCGGCGACGGCGGCTGAGCGTCAGGCGCCCCTGGCCGAGCTGTTGCCGGTCCAGCAGGGCGATTTCGAGGGCATCTTCGAGGCCATGGACGGCCTGCCGGTGACGGTACGCTTGCTCGATCCGCCGCTCCACGAGTTCTTG
Organism: Acidobacteriota bacterium; assembly: GCA_039028635.1. Taxonomy (NCBI): domain Bacteria; kingdom Pseudomonadati; phylum Acidobacteriota; species Acidobacteriota bacterium. The sequence goes on along the minus strand of JBCCHV010000020.1, from coordinate 69,960 downwards.
CCCCACGGCGACAAGGCGCTCGCCGAGCTCGCCGCCGAGATGGGTATCTCGGCCAGCGAGGTGGCGGAAAAAGCGGAGTCCCTGCGCGAGCTCAACCCGATGCTTGGTCACCGCGGCTGTCGCCTCGGCGTGACCGCGCCGGAGATCTACGACATGCAGGCCGAGGCCATCGTGCGGGCTGCCTGCGCCCGGCGCCGAGCCGGCGGCGACGTGCGGGCCGAGATCATGATTCCGCTGGCTGGCACCGCCGAAGAGCTGCAGCGCCTGCGCCAGCGCATCGCCGCCACCATCGAGCGGGTGCAGGCCGAGGAAGGGGTCTCGACGGAGATTCTGATCGGCACCATGATCGAGGTGCCGCGGGCCGCCCTGGTGGCCGAGGAAGTGGCGGCCCACGCCGACTTCTTCTCCTTCGGCACCAACGACCTGACCCAGATGACCTTCGGCTTTTCGCGCGACGACGTCGGCTCCTTCTTGCCGGAGTACATCGAGCAAGGCGTCTTGCCCTACGATCCCTTCGCCCGCATCGACGAAGCCGGCGTCGGCAGTTTGGTGCGCGCCGCCTGCGAGGGCGGTCGGCGCGCCAAGGAGCATCTCCACCTCGGGGTCTGCGGCGAGCACGGCGGCGAACCCCATTCGATCGCCTTCTTCGAATCGGTGGGTCTCGACTACGTCTCCTGCTCGCCCTACCGGGTGCCGATCGCCCGGCTGGCGGCGGCGCGGGCGGCGCTCCGCCGCGAGGCCTGACCCGGGATGGTCGTCGCACGATGAACGCCGGCCTCGCCGAGGTTCTGGCGGCGCGCATTCCGGACCAGCCACGCTGGGTCGATCTGCGCGGTCTGCTGCTGTCCGGCAGTGGCGAGATCTTCGTCTCGCCGGATCACGAGAGCGCCGCCGTGCTTTCCCGCTCTCTGCGCTTCATCGCCCTTTGGGGGCCGCCTTCGCGCCGCCAGCTCGAGGCCGCCATCGCGGCGGCGGCGGCGGGCGAGCTCGATGTCCTGGTCGACGACGGCAGCGCGCCGCAGGTGGCGCCTTGGCTGCCTGGCTGGGAGCGCGTCGGGGCGATTCTGCACCGAGCTGGGCCGACCGTCGCGGCGGCGGCGGTTCCCGAGGCGATTGCCACCGTCGATCTCGACCGCACCACCGGCTGCGACTTGAGCGGCTGGGAAAGCCCCGAGCGGCAGGAGATCGAGTGGACCCTGGCCCACGGCCGGCCGGCCGCCGGGGTCGTCGTCGAGTCTCGTCTGGTGGCCTACTGTGCCGCGGCGGTCGAGACCGAGAGCCTGTGGGACGTCTCCGTCGCGACCCGTCCGGAGCATCGGCGCCGAGGCCTGGCGGCGGCCTGTTTCCACCACCTGAAGAGCCGCCTGGAGGGCAAGCAGCCGGTGTGGGGCTCCCGTGCCGACAACCTCGCCTCGCGGCGCCTGGCCGCACGGCTGGGGTTCGTTCCGGACAGCACCATGACCGCCTTCCTGCGCCCGGAGGGCCCGTGAGTCCGGCCCGCGAAGAGCCGTCCACGGGCGCCACCGGCAGTGCCAAAGAGCGCCTCGACCGTTTTTGGGACGCCAGCCGGAGCTATTACGAGCAGGCGGCGGCGAGCAACCCCGAAGCGTCGCCGGAACGGCAGCTCCTGTTCTCCCACCTGGCGTCCGGCGATCGCGTGCTCGACCTCGGCAGCGGATCCTGCGAGAACGCCCTCTGGCTGCCCGAGGACACCCGCTACTGGGGCACCGACGTCTCCACCGCCGCCCTGCTGATGGCGGGGGAGAAGAGCCGCCCCGGCGGCCGGGTGCGCAGCGACGGCGAGTCGTTGCCCTTCGCCGACGGCGCCTTCGATGCGGTGCTCTCGACCTGGGCCCTGGAGCACTTTCACGAGCCCGGCCGCACCCTGCTCGAGGCGGCGCGGGTGGTGCGCCCCGGCGGCCTGATGCTGATCGTCGGCTCGGCCTGGGACCTGCCCTACGATCTGCCGCCGAGCCTGAGCCCGGCCCGGCGCGTGGCCATCGCCCTGCGCCGTCTGCTGCGCCAGGTTCGGTCCCTGGTCGGTGGACCTCACGTCTTCGAAGTGGTGGCCGAGCCGCTGGTTCTCTCGGAGGGCTACGTGCCCGATGCCGATGCCGTGCACGTCGCCCAGTCCTGGCGGCTGCAGCGCTTCCTCGAAGCCGCCGGCCTGGAGATCGTCGAGATGCGCTGTCTCGCCCATCGCCCCGATCCCAGCGGTCCCCGCGGTTGGCTGCGGGCGGCTTTGCGGCGCGTGCCCTGGTGGCGCCGGGGCTGGGGCGCCACCCTGTTCATCGCGCGCCGCGGCGACCACTTGATTCGGCCGCCCTACCGGCTGCTGCCGCTGTGAGCCGCGCCGGAGATTGAACAATCCCAGCCGCCGCCGCGTATCTCGCCTCAGAAACCGCTCGACACGGCAACCTTCCTGCTGCTTCCTTCCGACTAGGAGCGAACTCATGAATCGTCACCTCTTCGTCGTCCTCGTCTGCTCCCTCCTGATCATCGTGGGTTCCCTCCAAGGGCAATCCGGGAGCTCGGCGGCCGACGCCGCCGCCTTGTTGGCGGAAGAGAAGTGGGAAGCCGCTGCCGCCGCCTTCACGGCCCTCGCCGATGGCGACCCGAAGGACGGCAGCGCTTGGTTCGGATTGGCCCAGGCGCGCCACGGGGCGGGCGACCTGAAGGCCGCCTTGGCGGCTTACGACAAGGCTCAGGAAGCCGGCTTCGCCGCCGGCCGAGTGCTGTTCCACCGCGCCCGTGCACTGGCTGCCCAGGGGCAGGCCGCGGCAGCGGTGCGCCAGCTCGAAGCCCTCGCCGACGCCGGCGCCAAGATCGCCGGTGCCGTCTCCGCCGACGCCGATCTCGCCAAGCTCGCCGGCCGCGATGACTATGCGCGAGCCTTGGCCCGGCTCACCCCCTGCTCCGATCCGCCCTATCGCCAGTTCGACTTCTGGCTCGGCGAGTGGGACGTCATCAACCAGGGCACCGGCGCCAAGGGAGCGATCAACCGCATTACCGCCGTGCACGGCGGCTGCTCCCTGCACGAGGACTACGAAAACGGTGCTTTCGAGGGCTCCTCCCTGAACGCCTACGATCAGGGCAGCGGCAAGTGGTACCAGACCTGGATGGACAATCAGGGCACCGTGCTGCGCTTGAGCGGCGGAATGGTCGGTGGCTCCATGCAGCTCTCCTCGGCGAGTGACAGCTCGCCCGTCAACCGCATCACCTGGACCCCCAACGACGACGGCAGCGTGCGCCAGCACTGGGAAACCTCCACCGACGGCGGCAAGACCTGGAATACCGCCTTCGACGGCCTCTACGTCAAGCGCTCGCAGCCGTAGTCCTCGCTGGCTGTTCGCTCCATCCACCGTGATGGGGTTTTTCTCCCGATCCCGCTATCTGGCGCGGTAGGGCCCGGCGGCCGTTTCCTGCTGCCGCGTCCTCCGCCTCAGGGAGGAGTCGACCTCCCTGATTCCAGCGATCGGGAGGACACGTGCTTCACAGACCAGCTTCGTATCGCCGCCGGAAATCTTCACGCCGGAATATCCAACTTCTCGTCATCGCGCTGACCGGTTTGGCGGTGAGCGCTGTGGCCGAGGCGCAGTCGCAGTGTGTAGCGCGAGTTCCGCAACCGCAGGCCGACGTTTTTCAGCTCAGCTCCGTCGAGGGGGTGCTCCTCGACGTGCTGGGCAACGACAGCCATAGCGGCGGATTGCCAATGACCGTGAGCCTGGATTCGGTGTCGAATCCGGCCGGCGGCAGCGTCGTGCGCAATGCCGACAACACGTTCACCTATCAGCGGGCCTCCGACTACATCGGCAACTTCAGGTTCACCTACTCGGTTTCCGATGGCGTTCACACGGTGTCCGGCATTCCCGTCCTGGTCGAGCTCTTCGACTCGACCTCGCTGCCGAACGAGTATGCGCCGATCGCCCTCGACGACAGCTTCGTCGTGCCGGCGGGGCAGCCGTCCTTCAGCCTCACCGGTGCGGCCCTTTTGGCCAACGACAGCGATCCCGATCCCGACCAAACGGCCCTGTTGTGGGTCGATCCGCTGACCCTCGTCCCGCCACAGCGGGGGCTCCTCGAGGTCACCGCGACGAATCCGGCGACCGGGGGAGTCGACAACCTGCTGTACACCCCGAATTCGGACTTCTTTGCCCTTGGGTGGGATGAGTTCGGCTATGAAGCGGTCGATCCCGACGGCCATCGGGGCTCCGCGACGGTGCGTCTGTTCCTGGCCGGCTGGCAGCCTCCGAACACGCCGCCGACGGCCCAAGATCACCTCATCGTCGTGCCGCAGGCGACCCGTACCTTCGTGCCCTGGGCGGAGTTTCTCGCCGGTGCCGAGGACGTCGATGGCGATTGGCTCGAAGTCGAAATCCTCTCTCAGCCGGATCCGGCGGACACGCGCCAGTGGTTCGTCGACGATGCCGGGGTCGTCTGGCAGCCGCGGGTGCAGCCGGTGTTTCGCGGCCAGACCTCCTTCGACTACCGCCTGTTCGATGGCACCGACTACTCGGCCCCGGCCACCGTGACCTTCGATGTTCAGGAGATCACCGATCCGCCGATGGCCGGCTACGACGGGCCGTTCGATGTTCCCAAGGACGGTCGGCTGTTCATTCGCTTCGAGGTCGGCGCCGTTGGCGAGCCCAATCTCTTCGGCAATGACCGCAGCCAGGTCCCCGATGCTCCGCTGCTGCCGATCAATCTCGCCTTCGGCGAGCCAGACCACGGCCGGCTCGACTTCTGCTGCAACGCGGCGGGCTTCTGGTACATCCCGGACGACGGCTACGAAGGCTTCGACAGCTTCTGGTACACGGTCGGCGATATCAACTTCCGCTCGGCGACGGCCAAGGTGCGTTTGAATGTGGTCGCCGGAGCGGTGGACCCGCCGCCGACCCAGGCTCGCAACGATTTCCTCGAAGTCCGCACCCTCGGCACCACCGCCTTCCTGTGGTCCGACCTGCTGGCCAACGACTCGGGGACCAACCTGCTTTTCTCGCAGCTCATCCCCGACGCTCCCAATCCGCTGCCCTTGACCTACGGCCAGGTCGAGCTGCTCTCGCCCGGCCACGATCTCGGCGGCGGCCTGCCGCCGGCGGACTACGACGGTGCATTGGTCTACACCCAGACGGTGCAGCCACCGGACATCGACGAGCTCGATGTCGTCGGTTACCGCGCTGCCCGCGGCGACGACCCTTCGACCTCCGATGCATTCGCCTTCTTCAGTTGGGGACAGTCTCCCAACTACATCGCCTACAACGACTTGGTGACCACCGCCGAGGGCCGAGCGACGGACATCGTCTTCAACCATCTTCTCGCCAACGACGAGCTCAGCAGCTATGCCGGGGCGAGCCCGGTGATCGATCCTGTTTTCCTGTCGCGGCCTCGCTTCGGCGAGATCTCGAATGTCGGGCACTTTGCCGGCGTGATCTACCGCCCGCCTCCGGGCTTCGTCGGAGCCGACTCGTTCACTTACTGGGTCTTCGACCAGAGCCTGCAGGCACCGCGGGTGGCGGCTCGGGTGGTGGTGGTGGTCGAGCCGGGCGCGCCGCTGCCTTCTTATGATCGGGCCTGGACCTATCAAGCGGCGGCTCTCGAGATCGACGCCCTGGCCAACGACAGCGATCCCCAGGGCGATGAGTTGCGCTACGTCGCCGTCACCCAGCCGACCTCGGGGCAGGTGTCGATCGTCGGCGCTGGCTCGGCGGCACGGTTGCTCTACGTTCCGGACCCGGGCTACGTCGGCGTCGTCACCTTCGGCTACACGGTCGCCGATCCCGATGGCAACCAGTCGTCCAATGCCGTCGAAGTCGAAGTGGTACCGAACGACCTGCCGCTGCCGATGGCGACGGTTTTCTGCGACGGTTTGCGCTGCCGCCTCGATGGCAGCGCTTCGAGCGACGACCTCGGCCTACTGAGCTACGAATGGCAGGTCGGTGCCGGGCCCGTATCGTCGCCCTACCAGGGCGAGTCGGTGTTGATCGACCTGGCGGCCGACGGGGTCTACCAAGTCGTCCTGACGGTGGCCGATGTCGGTGGGCGGACGGCCCAGGCCGTCACCACCTTCACGGCCGCGAGCGATCAGGCCGGGGCGACTCCAATTGCCGGCTTCACGTACGACTGCTCGAACGGTCCGACCTGCACCTTCGATGCTTCGACCTCCGTCGACGACGTCGAGATCACCCTCTTTCAGTGGGACTTCGGGGGTCTCGAGCAGAGGATTGGGCCGCAGCAGACCTATACCTTTCCGACCTCCCACGGCAGCTACACCGTGACCCTTGCGGTGCGCGACAGCTCGCAGCAGATCTCTACCCATGCGGTCACCGTATCGCCCGCTCCGGAGCAATAGACCATGCCGAGAATCCAGTCCAGCAGCTTGTTCAAACCTCTCTTCGCTGTTGTCTCTTCGCTCCTCCTGACCTTCGCGGCGGGAGCCATGGAGCCCAACCAGTGGGTCCTCGAAGGGGAGACCCTCGGGCGCGGCTACGACCCCTCGAAGTACTTCGCCACCGGCGCCGTCGACGACATCAACACCTTCAACGGCAATCTCACCTTCACCCTGCCGGTGGGGCAGCGGTATGCCCTGCGGGAGGGATTTTCCTACGGTCTCTCGCTGGTCTACAACGCCAATGCTTGGGATTTCGATCAGGTCCGAGATCCTCGGCCTGCGGATCCTGACGACTGCAGTCAGGTGCACAACGTCGCCATGCCGATGCTCGACGCCAACGCCGGCATGGGTTGGAAGCTGACCCTGGGGGAGCTCTATCCGCCCTATCGGCCGACCCCCGAGTTTCGCACCACCAGCACCCGCAACCCCAACAAGAGCGATGCTTGGCTGTTTGTCGGGCCGGACGGGCGCAAGCGCTCCTTTGGACCGGCCATCCACCCGGCCGGCAATCCACCTTCGGTCCCGGTGGATGACGACGTCGGATACGCCTCCGATGGCTCCTTCTACCGCTTCCGCAAGACCAGCTCGGTGACGGCGGCGGTGGACAGCCCGGACGGAGTGACCTATATCTTCACCAACTTCGTGCCCTCGGCGGACGAAGGCGCCGGCCGCTGGCGCCTCACCACCCTGCGGGATCTGCACAACAACTGGCTCCGCATCGACTACTCGGCCGACGAGAACACCTGGACCCTCAGGGACAGCATCGGTCGTAGCCATCGGGTCGAGCTGTCGGATGATCCAGCGGTCGCCGGAGCGCAGTATCCCCGGGTGGTGGAAAGTGCCCATCTGGCGGGAACCGCAGGCAACCAGAGCCTCGAGTACTCGTTTGTCTACGAGCTCGCCTCGGTGGCGCGGCCAGAGAGTCACAGCGCCGATTTTTCGCCCTGGGTCGGTGCGGCTCACGACACGGCGCTCCTCACTGGAATGATCCTACCGTCGGCCACCGCCGGGGGAGATCTCTCGAGCCGCGAGGCCTACGCCTTTGGTTACTACGCGGGATACGCCGGTGGCTACACTCATCCCCAGCCCTATCCGGGGCGGCAGGGCATGCTCGCCGTGGCTCAGCTTCCCACCGGTGGGGTTCAGGGCTACGAGTATCAGAAGTACACATTTCCCAACGAGGCCCGACTCGACGGTAGCGGCTCCACCTGTGGACCCTTCCGACCGGGCTGCAACAACCGCCCGGCTCCCACCAACACGTCGTTGGGGGTATTGCGCAAGACCCACTGGGATCCGGTGACCCACGCGGTCGGTGACGTCTTCCAGAATCCCACTGCCGAGTGGCACTATCGCCAGGCGCTCACTTTCAACTCGTTCCAGGGGCAGTGTGGGCCGAACTACCAGGACAGTCGGACCTTCTTGTTCTCGCCGGAAGCCAAGGGCACCGGGCTGGGTTGGGTGGTGTCGGTCTTTTACTACGGCCAGTGGCTCCATTCGTTGCCGGGCAGCAATGCCGACGAAGACTGGTTGGCGGCTGACTTCGGCTTGCCCTTCACCAAGGCTCTGACCAGCGCCGATGGCGGGGTCGAGGCGGCGCTCTACCCCGAGGAGGGCAAGCTGTTTCTCTCGCAGGAAATCTGGGAGTGCAGCGCGCAGTTCGACCGCGAGGCCTTCGACGATCGCCGAGAGTCGCTCGTCAACAGCCCTCACTGCACCAAAGCCAAAGCCGACTACGTGCGCTACTCGGCGGACCGGGCGAGCGATCCCAGTGGTTGGCCGGTGGCGCTGTACTTCGATCAGAACCGGCGCGCCGTGGCGCGTCGCTCGGTGAGCTTCACGAACGGCCAGCCGCAGAGCAAGGTCCACACCTCGATGCGCGACTGGGATGGCCTGGGGCACTTTCGCACCACCGTGACGGCGGGCAACTGGAACCGTTCCGGCGCCGTCTTTTCGACGGCCAACCCAAGCCAGTGGCCGACGCGGGTCGAAACGACGGCCTACAACCTGGCTGCCGGATCAGTCGACGTCGGTGACCCTCCGGATCATATGCCGTCTGGCAACGAGCCCTGGCTGCTCAACCTGGCGCCCTATTCGACGACCCAAGAAACGGTCGAATTCAATCGCGACGATGGCAATGATCCGGGTCACTTCATCGAGCGGGTGCGCACCGACTCCTGCACCGACGAGCTGGGTCAGGTGGTCGGCCGGCGGACGCGCCGGGACGTCAAGGTGGTGGCGCTGGGCAGCCGGCGTCCGGATCAGCCGATCGCCGAACCGGACGAAGGGTCGGCGGATCTTCTGATGCGGTTCGAGTTCGACGCTGCAGGCCAGCTTGTCCGGGAGCGCCTCTATGGCGGTGATTTCGACGCCGGCTCGAGCTCGGGAGTGCCCGATGGTTGTGGAGAACCGGCGGCTGTCGAGCCGGCCTTCCAGCGGCGCCACGAATACGAGCATGGCGTGCGTCAGATCACCTGGATCGAGGATCCTTGCCTCAGTGGACCGGATCAGGATGTCCTGCGGGTGCTGCATCGGCCAGCAATCGATCGCGCAACCGGCTTGGTTTCCCTGAGCCGGGACGCTGCCGGCTTGACTACCACGGCGGCTTACGACCGTCTTGGTCGCATGACCTGGCTCCGTGGCCCAGGACAGGATCATGGCGACCGCACGATCTTCCAGTATCTGCGCTATGGCGGCAACCAGGCCGGAGACTCGCCGGCGAAGGGAGTCGTCAAGCAAGGCGATCCGGAGAGCCGCGCCAGTGGCACCGAAAGTCAGATCCAGCTCACCGGATTCGGCCAGCCCTACAAGGAGCTCAGTCGCCGGGCCGGGCCCGACGCCTGGTCCGAGGTGCGACGCACCTACTACCGCGCTGGTCAGCCGCTACTGGTGTCGACCCAGTTCCCACGCGGACTGGCGGGGGGACCGCCGGGAAACACGCGAACCGACTACGATGGTCTCGGTCGGGTGAGCAAGATCAATCATCCGGACGACGAACCGAGCGGGGTTAGGCGCCAGACCTTCATCGACTGGCTGGGGCAGCGGCGCAAGACCGAACGCTGGTGGGTGCAGAGCGCCTTTCCTTCACAGTCCGGTCCGGGACGCAGCGAGACCCGTCGCGCGACGGTCTACGATCCCTTTGGGCGTACCGCTCGAGTCGAAGAGCCGTCCCAGCCCGGCTCCGATGCTCTCCAACGATCGGACTACTACTACGGTGTCGATGGCTCGCTGGCGGTGGTGGTGCAGCCGGGAACGCGGCGGCGAGTATTCAACTACGATGGCGCCGGCTTCCTGAACTTCGAAGAGCATCCAGAAATCGAGGGGAGGGTGATCTTCCGCCAGCACAACGCTTTGGGCAAGCCGGCGGAACGCCAGCATCGCGTCGGCGGCGCGCTCGTGGAGCGCCAGGGTTTTCTCTTCGATCGCTTGGGGCGGGTGATTCAAGCCCGCGACCTGATGGCGGATCGGCCCCTCTCGGAGTCGATCTTCGATCCCTCGAACGGCCGCCTGCTCGCCACCAAGCGTCACAACTGGATTCCCGAGGATCCCGCCCTTCCGGATGGGGATCAGATCGATGTGGTGGTCACCAAGACGTTCCGCTACGAGGCGGCCACCGGACGGCTGGCGGCGGAGCAGTTGCGCAGCACCAGCGGAATCTCGTTCCTCACCGAGTACGAGTACGACTCCATCGGACGCATCACTCGATTGCACTATCCAACCTGTTTCTCGGGAGCTTCATGCCGCGACGTGGCGCCGGAGCGGGCGGTGGAGATGCGCTATGAGCGGGGCCGTGTCCTGGCAGTCGATGCCGAGCGTCGGGTCGCCGGGGCCTGGGTTTTCGAGCCTGTGGTGAGTGCGGTTTCGTACCACGCCAATGGGCTCATCGACACCGTGGCCTCGGCAAACCAGGTGACTTGGGTGCAGGAGATCCCGCCCCAGCATCTGGCGAGGCCGCATCGGATCTACACCGCGGGCGCCCGCGGCTCGACCGGTGGTCACCAGGACGATTGGGACTCGGGCATCTTCCAGTACGACATGGCGGGCAATCCGAGCGTCATTGGGAGTGATCGCTTCGCCTACGACGGCGTCGGCCGATCGCAGGCCGCCGAGGTCGTCCATCCAACCTCTTCGGGCGCCACGGCGACCGCGGTCGAGTCTTACCAGTACGATCGCTTCGGCAACCTGACGGCGGTCACCGGAGGACCGAGCCCTGGAACCTTCCCGGTGGACACTATGAGCCACCGCTTGCGCGGCGGGAGATACGATGCGCAGGGAAATCTCCTGACCTTCGGCGGCTCGACCTTCACCTTCGATCCCCTCGGCACCGTGACCACCCAGCGTGGTCTCGGAGTCAATCAGCGCTATCTCTACGATGCCAGCGGCGAGAGGGTGGCGGTGCTCGATGCTCTCGGGCCCGACGGACCGCAGGAGCGCTGGTCCTTGCGCGGGGCCAGCAATGGCGTGCTGCGCCAGGTCGAGCGCACCCGCGACGGCTGGCGACTCCGCAAGGACTTTGTGCGTGGCGGTGATCGCCTGTTGGCTTCGATCTCCGATCCCGGGGGGGCGAGTGAGGAGGTGCGGTTTTTCCATCCGGATCATCTCGGTAGTCCGCGCCTGATCACTGATGAAAGTGCTGGTGACAACGTCGTCGCCTACCATGAGTACATGCCCTTTGGTTGGGAGGTCACCGATCCGAACCAGGACGATGAGCCCTTCCAGTTCACCGGCCATGAGCGGGATCGCAACTTTGTCGATCCCGATCCGACGGTGACCGATCGCAACGACGACCTCGACTACATGCATGCGCGTTACTACAGCCCGTGGATGCGCCGGTTCCTTTCGGTGGACGCGGTGTTGGGGAAGGTGGGAAATCCACTGAGTTGGAATCGGTATTCGTACGTGGGGAATAGTCCGCTGGGTGCGGTGGATCCCGATGGCAACGAAACCCTCGAGCTGAGTCGGGGATCGAACGGCTTGGATTTTGATCCTCGACAATTCAGAACGAACCAGGAGGCGATCGAACATCAGGTGAAGCTCGACAAGGAGAAAAGGGCTGCTGCCGAATCCCGGGGATACGGAGGTGAATCGGCAACGACGCCTGCCGAGGAGGTCCTCTCTGAGATCGCTTCACCAGAGGTCGTCGCGGTCAACGAGTTTCAGTTGGATGCTGTCGAGGTGTTGGGAATAGCCATTGCCGCACAGCTTCTCGCGCCAGTGTCAGTCGCTACCCAGTCGGCGAAAGTCGCTGAAGCGGCGAGCGCAACCAAGGCCGGAAACCTCGTTGGAGGAGCATTCAAGGCCTACATCTCGGGCGCTGGCGAGCGGTTTCGCGAAGGCCTGATAGGCGCTCTCATGACCGCGGCCGCTTCCGATGTTGGGACGGAGGGAGCGATTGACCTGAACTTCGTTGACATTCTCAAGAGCGCCGGTCTGGCAGCGGTGGTTCCGGAGAAAGAAGGCACGAAGTTGAACGCCGCCGTGGGGGGCGCGATCCAGGGATTCGAGACTGCTCTCGAATTTGTAAGACTGCAGGATCAAAACCTGCCTTCGGATTGCACTGATCCCGACTCACGAGCGGTCACGTGTAGTAACTGAGGGCGGCAGCGCTCAACGTCCGAAGTTCGTCCCCGTCGCTTCGCCCGCCACCACCTGCCGCCAGTGCTCGATCTCTCTGCTCAGGTTGGGGCGTTGATCGAGCTCGGCGGTGACCAGATCGGCGAGGCTCTGATGCATCAGGGCCTCGCCTTTTTCCTTGCGGCCCAGGCAGTGGTGGGTGTAGCCCAGCAGCCAGCGGGTCTTGATCTGCAGGAAGTTGATGTCGGTCATCACCCGGCCGAGGATGTCGCCGGCTTCGACCAGTAGCGGCTCGGCTTCGGCGCAGCGGCCTGCGTCGGCCAATGCCTGAGCGAGAAAGACCAGCGGATAGGTGAGGTTGTAGGAGCCGGCCTCGACCTTCCGGCGGGCGCCGGCGAGGGCGCGCTCGAAGGGGGCGATGGCGGCCCGGCTCTTGCCTTGCCGCCAAAGGGCATCGCCGAGGCCGGCGTCGGTGACCGCCTGCAGCAGGTGGTCGTCGAGGCCGAGGCCTTGCTGCATCTCGCGAGACTGGCGAAAGGCTTGCTCGGCACCGGCGAGGTCCGCGCGTTGGATGAAGCTGGCGCCGAGATCGTTGAGGGTCCAGGCCATCTGCTGATGCTGCTTTCCGAAGAGCCGCTGCTGGTCGGCGAGCAGCTCCTCGAGCAGTCGGTGACTTGGTCCTTCGGGCGCTCGGTCTCCGGTCATCGCAATCTGAGCCGCAAGGAGCCGGCGGCCATCGAATACTTCCGGGTGGAGGGGGCCATGGGCGCGGGTCGACAGCTCGATGGCGCGGCGGGCGAGATCGCCGGCGCCTTCCATCTCGCCGCGGTAAAGGGCCACCGAGGCCTGCTCGCGGTAGATCGTGGCCGCCAGAGCGGGGTGGGCGTCGGGATTGGGCGCCAGAGACTCGAGGGCTGCTGCGAGCTGATCGGCGGCGGCATCGAGGTCGCCGGCGATGCCGGCACTGCGGGCTTGCAAGGCGAGCGCTTGGGCTCGTTTCAACGGGGCGCCTTCGGGGATGAGCCGGAGGGCTTGGGCGGCGTGCTGGCGCGCCGCTTCGTAGTTGCCTTCGATCCACTCGAGGCGCCCGAGGAGGAGCAGCGTGTCGACCGAGGCGGTGTCGTCGGAGGCTTCCTCGGCGACGGTGAGGAAGCGCCGTGCCTCGGGCAAGACCGAGAGCTCGAGGTAAGCCTTGCCGATGGCCTGGGAGAGGGCTTCCTGGACCTCCGAAGGGTGCTCCGCGGCGTCACCCTGCCAGCGGGCCGCGCCGCGGTCGAGGAGCTCCCGAGCGGTGACGTCGCGGCCCTGATGAAAGGCCGGCTCGGCGCCTTCGAAGAGGCCGCCCAGGAAGTGCACCACCTGTTGGGCGGTAGCGGCCTCGGCGGCGGTGCGGTCGCGTTCGTGCGCCAATCGGTTGGCAGCGATGGCCATGCTGCCGGCGAAGGACGCCAGCAACCCGAGGAAGAGCAGGGCAGCGGCGGTGGCCCACCGGTGGCGGGCGACGAATCGCCGGAACAAGTAGCCGAAGGTGGGGGCTCGCGCCAGGATCGGTTGCTTGTCGAGGTGGCGGTCGAGGTCATCGGCGAGCTGACCGGCAGAGGGGTAGCGCTGTTCCGGCTCTGGAGCGAGGGCTTTGGCGACGATGGTGTCGAGGTCTCCCCGGAGCTCCGCCGGCGCCAGGCTGGCGGTGGCTTTCCCGGCCAGTCGGCTGGCGGTGGTTGCCTTCGGCTCTTCGTCTAGTCGTCCGATGGCGCCTTGCGGCAGGCGGCCAGTGAGCAGCTCGCAGAGGACGAGACCGAGGGAGTAGACGTCACTCGCCGTGCTGACCTCTCGACCCCGGACCTGTTCCGGGCTGGCGTACCGCGGGGTCATCGGAGCGGACCCGGTGTGTGTCAGCCGCTGGGCGTCGTCCTCCGCCGTCAGGCGGGCGATGCCGAAGTCGAGGAGCACCGGCTGCTGGTCATTCCGGACCAGGATGTTCGAGGGCTTGAGATCCCGGTGGATGACCAGATTGCGGTGCGCGAAGTCGACGGCTCGACAGACCTTGCCGAAGAGCCTGAGCCTTGCGGTGCGACTCGGTTGCTGGCGCCGGCACCACTGATCCAAGGGCTCTCCGGCGACGTGCTCGAGGACGAGGAAGGGCAGGCCCTGGGGTGTCAGGCCGACGTCGTAGAGGCGGGCGATGGCGGGATGCTCGAGGCGCGCCAGAATCTGGCATTCGGCGCGAAAACGCTCGCGGGCGACGGGTGCGAGGAGGGCTTGCTTGGAGACCTTGATCGCCACCTTGCGCTGGTAAGAGTGGTCGTCCCGAAAAGCCTCGAAGACCAACGCGGCGGCGCCCTCGCCGAGGATTCTCCCGAGGCGCCAGGGCCCGACGTGGTCGCCGGCGGCCAAGGGAGGCGGCAGCTCGAGGTCGAGGCCGGCGGTGGGATCGAGCAGGGGATGGCTGTGGGCGTCGAGGGCGAGAAGAGACTCGACCTGCTGGCGGAGCTCTGGGTCGTCGGCGCAAGAGGAGTCGAGAATCTCCTGCCGTTGCCGGGGGTCGCAGGGCAGGCAAGCCTGCAGGATCTGGTCGGCGCGGCGCCAGCGCTCGAGATCTCGGGGGAGCGGGCTCATCACGCTTCTCCCAGGGCGCTGTCCGGAGCGGATTGGAGAAGCTTGGCCAGCCAGGCCCGCGCCGCGCGCCACTCGCGGCTGACGGTCGCTGTCGAGATTCCGAGGGCGGGAGCGGCCTCCTCGATGGTCATGCCGGCGAACAGGCGCAGCTCGACCAGCCGAGCCTTGCGGCCATCGAAGCCTTCGAGGCGGCGGAGGGCGAGGTCGAGGTCGAGGACTTCGGGCAGCCCCGGAAAGTCGAGGGCGTGGCCTTCCGCCAGGGTCACCCGCTGGCGTTCCCCACCGCGCTTCTGGTAGCCCCGGTGGCGGGCCCAGTCGACCAGCACGCGGCGCATGGCGCGGGCGGCGGTGCGCAGGAAGTGGTGACGGTCTCGCCAGGTGATTCCCTGGTCGACCAGGGCCATGTAGGCCTCGTGGACCAGATCGGTGGCCTGCAGGGTGTGCTCGCGTCGCTCGCCCTGCAGGCGGTACTGGGCCAAGCGCCGGAGCTGGCCGTAGGTCTCTTGAAACAGGCGGTCGGTGTTGTCGTCGGGTGCAGTCAATGGTCCTCCAGGTCAAGACGACTGTCAGGGCGTCGAGAAGCGCCCGCAATGGTCAGCAGTGCTCGCGAGTCGAAGCAAGGTTTAGATGAGTATCGGGGTAGGGGGCGATGCGAAGGAGCTCGCGGTAAGATCCGGCGTCATGCCCAAGATTCGTTTGCTGTCCGACCACCTGGTCAGCCAGATTGCGGCCGGGGAGGTGGTGGAGCGTCCGGCGTCGGTGGTCAAGGAGCTGGTGGAGAACTCCCTCGACGCCCAGGCGCGGGAGGTGCGCATCGAGCTCGAGGCGGGTGGCAAACGGCGCATTCTGGTGGCCGACGATGGCATCGGCATGGGGCGCGACGACGCTCTGCTGGCCTTCGATCGCCACGCCACCAGCAAGATCGACAGCTTCGAAGACCTGCAGCAGGTGGCGACGCTGGGCTTCCGGGGTGAGGCTTTGGCCTCCATCGCGGCCGTTGCCCGGGTCGAGCTGACCACCGCCGAGGAGCCCGGGGACGGCCATCGGGTGCGCATCGAGGGTGGTCGCATCAAGGTGGCGGAGCCGGCCGCCCGGGCGCGCGGCACGACCCTCGAGATCGCCTCTTTGTTCTTCAATGTGCCGGCGCGGCGCAAGTTCCTCAAGGCGCCGGCGACGGAGCTGCGGCGGGTGGTCGAGGTGGTGCAGGGCTATGCCCTCGCCCGGCCGGACGTGAAGTTCTCGCTGCAGCACCAGGGGCGCGCTCTGCTCGAGGCGCCGCCGGTCAAGAACAGCAGCACCTTGGAGGGCGCTCGTGAGCGCATCGCCCAGGTCTTCGGACGCCCCTTCGCCGGTGAGCTGACGCCGTTGCCGGCCGGCGCCGACGGCATCGAGGGGTTGGTGGGCAAGGCGTCGACTTCCCGCGGTCGGCGCCTCTTCGTGTTCGTCAATCGGCGCCTGATTCGGGATCGCTCGGTGCTGGCGACCTTTTACCGCGCCGTCCGCGACGAGTGGAAGAACGAGGACTACCCGTCCCTCTTCCTGTTCCTCGACGTCCCGCCGGAGGACGTCGACGTCAACGTCCACCCCCAAAAGGCCGAGGTGCGGTTCCGCGAGCTGTCGGTGCTCGACCGTCTCTACGGACGGCTGCGCGAGGGGTTGGCGGCGGCTCGCGGCGAGGAGGCGGCGCCGCTGCGTTCGCCGGTTCGACCGCCGGCACCGGCGGCCTGGCAGGGGCTCGGCGAGCGCCCGCGGGTGGCGCCGGGCGGGGCGAAGGGCGTCTGGCCTCCCCAGGAGGACTGGAAAGTGCGCCGGGCCGATGGCGTGGCCGCGCCGCCGGCCCCCTACGGCGAGGGAACGAAAGCATCCCCGGGGCCGCCGGCGGCGAACGCCGAAGAGCGTTTGGCCACCCCCAGCTACACCCCGGAAAAGCGTCCGGTGGTACCCCTCTCCGGCCGCTCCGGTGAGGAACGCCCCTTTCGCCTCCTCGGCCAGTACAAGGGCACGCTCATCCTGCTCGAGGGTCCCGACGGCCTCTACCTGATCGATCAGCACGTCGCCCACGAGCGCATCCTCTACGAGCGCCTCAAGCTGGCGATGGAACGGGAGTCGACCCCCAGCCAGGCGCTGTTGACGCCTCCGGTGCTCGAGCTCTCGCCGGCGGAAGATCTGCGCCTCGGCGAGATGCAGCCGGGTCTCGAGGGGTGCGGATTCGAGGTCGCCCGCCTCTCCGGGCGTAGCGCCGCCTTGGCGGCGGTTCCGGCGGTGCTGTCGCCGGACGAGGCCGAGGACCTGCTGCGCACCCTGCTCGGGGAGAGCGACGAAGGCGGCACCGGGCCGGAGGCTCTGCGTCGCCGGATCCTCGAAGCGCTGGCAGCGAGCCGGGCGTGCAAAGCGGCGGTCAAGATGCATCACCCCCTGTCGGCCACCGAGATGGAAGCCTTGGTGGCGGAGCTCTTTGTCTGCGAGAATCCATACGCCTGCCCTCACGGCCGGCCGGTTGTTCTGGAGATGACCGACTCGGATCTCGAGCGGCGTTTCAAGAGGCGATGAGAACCGACGATGATCTTTCCGGGACCGATGCCGTCACTCGCCCCCCTCGCGAGGAGGCGCGGGTGAGGTTCGGTCGCCGCTTGAGCCCGCTCGAGGAGCAGCTCGGCTATCGCTTCCGCCAGCCGGAGCTGATCGAGCTGGCGATCACCCATCGCTCCCACGCCAACGAGCGCGGCTTCTCGGGCAATTACGAGCGTCTCGAGTTCCTGGGCGATGCCGTCCTCGGCATGGTGACCGCCGACTGGCTCTATCGCACTCTGCCGGACGTTCCCGAGGGTGAGCTCTCCAAGCTCAAGAGCTACCTGGTGTCGCGGCCGGTGCTGGCGCGCCGGGCGCGCTTCCTCGGCCTCGGCGAGCTGATGCGACTGGGAGTCGGTGAGGAACGCTCCGGAGGCCGTTCGAAGGACTCCCTTCTGGCCGACTGCATGGAAGCGGTTCTCGGCGCGATTTACCTCGATGGTGGCCTCGAGCCGGTGGCGCGATTGATTCGCGAGCTGCTCGAAGACGCCATGCGCTTCCGCCGCGACCGTGCCCTGATCGACGCCAAGACGCGGCTTCAGGAGCTCGCCCAGGCGGAGGGTTGGGCCCTGCCCGACTACCGCCTGATCGAAGAGACGGGCCCCGACCACTCGAAGACCTTCACCTTCGAATGCCGCCTCAACGGCGATCGCGTCGGCGTCGGCTCCGGTCGGAGCAAGAAGGTCGCCGAGCAGGCCGCCGCGGCCGCCGCCCTCGAGATCATCGAGGGTCCCCACGCCCTCTCCTAGGGCTCCTTCCTTCGATGACCGAATGTAAGTAGGTACATCGCTGTGCCGAATGCGGTGCTCATCACGAGCACCCGTCGGCCGGCGCCGTGGTGATTCTCGGGGATCCACCCCGAGGCCGGGCTCGGCCTCACCAACTCCTCGAAGGAGAGACCACGATGGAGACTGATCGGAATCGTCCGACTCGCCCTCCCGGCCAGGCTTTGCTGATTCTTGTCCTGGTCCTGGCGTTGGGCTCATGGGCCTCTGTGGCCACCGCCCGCCCGCTGACCGATAGCTGTTCGGTGTTTTGCGCTGCCGAGGTCGATGCCTGTCTCGATGATGTCGACACCGACTATGCGCTCGCCGTTCCGGGGTGCCACACCAGCTATCAAGGCTGCCTGGACCAGGGCATCTTCACGCCGCAGCGCTGCCAGCAGGATCGGGACCAGTGTCTCGAAGACGCGATGACCGAGAAAGAGGGCGGCGAGCTCTTCTGCGACAGCGTCCTGCTGATGTGTGAAGAAGACGAGTGCCCCGGTGGCGGTGGACCGGGCGGTGGCGGTGGTGGTGGTGGTGCCGGTGAAGACGACATCGAAGATTGCTGAGGACGAACGCCCATGAATGCGAAGCTCAAGACTCTCTCCGTTTCCGCTCCGACGGGACTGGCCCTCGCCCTTCTCGTGCTCCTCGGTAGCTGGGGAACCAACGCCGAAGCTCGGCCCTTGACCAATAGCTGCTCGGTGTTCTGCGCTGCCGAGGCGGACGCCTGCTACTCGTTCCTCGATCAGGGCCATGCTCAGACGGTGGCGGGCTGCCATACCGGCTACCAGGGCTGTATCGACAACAACTTTCCGCAGTCGGACTGCGAGATGGTGCGTGAGCAGTGCCTCACCGACGCTCAGGACTCCTTCGAAGGGGGCGAGCTGTTCTGTGAAGCGGTGCTCGAAATCTGCGAAGAAGAGCAGTGCGGTAACGACAGCGACGGTGCCGGCAACGGCGGCGGCGACGCGCGGGATCGCATCGACGTCTGCTGAGGGACGGGCCTGACACTGGCCCTTTCCGGGCTCTCCCGGGAAGGGCCGCGGCTCGTCTTGCGCCCTGCCGGAGAGGCCCATAGAATCCCTCTCTTATGGCTGACCGACTCCCCACTCCGAGTATTCGATCCCTCGCCGATTTCGATGGCCAGCACGTCTATCTGCGTGGCTGGATTCAGAAGAAGCGGTCGAGCGGCAAGATTGGCTTTCTCCAGATCCGCGACGGCAGCGGCGTGGTGCAGTGTGTTGCCAGCAAGGCCGATCTCTCGGACTCCGGTTGGGAAGACGTGGTGGCTTCGACTCAGGAGTCGACGGTCGAGCTGCGTGGCAGGGTCAAGGCCGACCCGCGGGCGCCCGGGGGGGTCGAGGTTCAGCTCACCGATTTTTCGGTGCTGCAGATCAGCGAGCCCTTTCCGATCACCCCCAAGGAGCACGGCACCGCCTTCCTGATGGAGCATCGCCACCTCTGGCTGCGCTCCAGCAAGCAGCGCGCCGTGCTGCGTGTGCGCAGCGAGGTCTGCCAGGCGATTCGTGACTTCTTCTACCGGCGCGAGTTCACGCTCATCGACTCGCCGATCCTGACGCCGGCGGCTTGCGAGGGCACCTCGACCCTCTTCGAGACCGACTACTTCGGCGACCAGGCCTTCCTCAGCCAGTCGGGGCAGCTCTACCTCGAGCCCGCCGCCGCCGCCCTCGGCAAGGTCTACTGTTTCGGACCGACCTTTCGGGCCGAGAAGTCGAAGACCCGCCGCCATCTGATGGAGTTTTGGATGGTCGAGCCGGAGGTCGCCTTCCTCGAGTTCGATGGCCTCTGCGAGCTCGCCGAGGAGTTCGTCTGTGAGCTCGTCGGGCGAGTGCTCGAGCGCTGTCAGGAAGATCTCGAGGTGCTGGAGCGGGACCCCGCCGCCCTCGAACGCATCATTCCGCCGTTCCCGCGCATCACCTACCGCGAAGCTCTCGAGATCCTGCGCAAGCAGGGCCACGAGCTCGAGTTCGGCGACGATTTCGGTGGCGACGACGAAACCGTTCTCGCCAACCACTTCGACCGTCCGGTGATGGTGAGTCGCTTCCCGACGGTGATGAAGGCGTTTTATATGGAGCCCGACCCGGAGGATCCGGAAGTGGTGCTGGGTCTCGACCTGCTCGCTCCTGAAGGCTACGGCGAGATCATCGGCGGCAGTCAGCGTATCCACGATCACGACCTGCTGCTCGAGCGCATTCAGCAGCACGACCTGCCCGTCGAGGCCTTCCAGTGGTACCTCGACGTCCGCAAGTACGGTGGCTTCCCCCATTCCGGCTTCGGTATGGGAATCGAGCGTTTCGTTGCCTGGATGTGCGGAGTCCCTCACCTTCGTGAGACAATTCCGTATCCTCGAATGCTCTACCGCATTTATCCGTAGCCGCCGCACGACCCGACGATTCGCGGCCGGTTTCTCTGGGGGAGGCCATGAATCGACTGGCGGTCGCGGTGTTGGTGTTGATCTGGGGGACCACCTGGGCGGCGATCCGCATCGGCCTCGAGGGCACGCCCCCCTTTACCGGCGTGGCGCTGCGCTTCGCTCTTGCGGGAGCTGTCCTGCTGGCGATGGTGCCGCTGTTCCGCGTTCGCCTCGGCCAGAGTCGTCGCGAGGTCGCCCTGTGGGCCCTCAACGGCCTGCTCTCTTTCTCCCTCTCCTACGGCATCGTCTACTGGGCCGAGCAGCGCATCTCGTCCGGCCTGGCCGCTGTCCTGTTCGCGACTTTTCCGCTGTTCGTCGCCGCCTTCAGTCACTTCTGGCTGCCCGGTGAGCGCCTGACGGCGCGCTCCCTGAGCGGCACCCTGATCGGCTTCGCTGGGGTGGCGGTGATCTTCTCCGAGGACCTCAGCCGCCTCGCCGAGCCGGTCGGCGAGGTCGGCGCCTTGGGTGGCGGGATCGCGGCGGCGGCCGGCCTGTTCCTGGTCTCGCCGCTGGTCTCGGCCTTCGCCAATGTCGCCACCAAACGCTGGGGGAAGGGCCTCCATCCGCTCTCCATCACGGCGGTGCCGATGCTGCTGACCGGTGCCGTGATGGGCACCCTGGCGGCCCTCGTCGAGGGCGATCGGGAAATGATCTGGGACGTCTCGTCGGTGGGCGCCATCCTCTACCTGGCGATCTTCGGCTCGGCGGTGACCTTTTCGGTCTACTTCTGGCTTCTCGGCCGCATGCCGGCGACTCGTCTCTCCCTGATCACCTATGCGGTGCCGGTGGTGGCGGTGGTCACCGGCACCCTGTTTCTCGAAGAAACCCTGACCGTTCGGGTGGGAATCGGGGCGGCTTTGGTGATCCTCGGGGTGGCCCTGGCGGTGTGGAAGAAAGAGGACGAACGTTCGTAATTGCCGGCCCGCGGCAAGGAAATTCGATCCAGACCCACAGCGAACTCGGGGATCGTTCGAGAAGCCCTTTGGCTCCTGAGTTTTTGACCAGGTCGCCGACTCTGCTAGACTAATTGCCGAGACGCGGCATAAGGGCCGAAGGATTCACCAGCACAGGGGGTTTCGCCATGGCAGAGAAGAAGCGCATTCAGGTCAGCGAAGCGGAGTCGATGGAGGTTGCCGAAGCTTCGCGGGAGAAAGAGTGGAAGCAGCCCAGCTTCATGCGAGAGCTGTTTCTCGGCAACTTTCGCCTCGACTTGATCCACCCCTTCCCGCTGCCGCGCAATGACGACGAGGAGCGCCCCGAGTTCCGCGCCTTCTACCAGGCGATTCGCGAGTTCCTGCGCGACGAGGTCGATGCCGTCGAGATCGACGCCACCGGCGAGTATCCGGAGAGCGTCGTCGATGGTCTGCGCAAGCTCGGCGCCTTCGGGATGAAGATTCCCAAGGAGTACGGCGGCCTCGGCTTCACGTCGGCCGAGTACCAGAAGGTGATGCGCCTGCTGGGCAGCGTCGACGGCAACCTCTCGGCCCTGCTCTCGGCGCACCAGTCGATCGGCGTGCCCCAGCCGCTCAAGCTCTTCGGCAGTGACGCGCTGAAGAAGAAGTACCTGCCGCGTTGTGCCAAGGGCGAGATTTCGGCCTTCGCCCTCACCGAGTCTCAGGTGGGTTCCGATCCGGCCCGCATGACCACCACCGCGGTCAAGGACAACAACGGCGACTACATCATCAGCGGTGAGAAGCTGTGGTGCACCAACGGCACCCTCGCCAAGCTGCTGGTGGTGATGGCGACGGACCCGGCGACTCGCAAGATCAGCGCCTTCGTGGTCGAGACCGCCTGGGAAGGCGTCAAGATCGAGCATCGCTGTCACTTCATGGGTCTGCGCGCTCTGGCCAATGCCGTGATCAGCTTCAAGGACGTGCGGGTGCCGGCCGAGAACCTGATCGGCGCCGAGGGCCGCGGTCTCAAGATCGCCCTCACCACCCTCAACGATGGTCGTCTGTCGATCCCCAACGGCTCCGTCGGCACCGCCAAGGCCTGTCTCGAAATCTGCCGCACCTTCGCCGCCGAGCGCGAGCAGTGGGGTAAGCCGATCGGCAAGCACGAGGCCATCGCCCACAAGCTCGCCGACATGGCTTCCTACACCTATGCCATGGAGTCGGTGGCCGCTTTGGCGACGGAGATGGCCGACCGCGGCGGTTACGACATCCGCCTCGAAGCTGCCGCCGCCAAGGAATGGAACACCTTCCACACCTGGCGCATCGTCGACGAGACGATGCAGATCCGCGGTGGTCGCGGCTACGAGACCGAGAAGTCCCTGATCGCCCGCGGTGAGGAGGCGGCCGGTGTCGAGCGGGTGATGCGTGACTACCGCATCAACAAGATCTTCGAGGGTTCGAGCGAGATCATGCATCTCTTCATGGCCCGCGAGGCGGTGGACAAGCACCTGCAGGTCGCCGGTGACTTGATCGATCCCAAGAAGAGCGTCGCCGAGAAAGCGGCGGCATTGCCCAACATGGGCGCCTTCTACGGCACCTGGTACCCGACCCGTTGGCTGGGCTGGGGCCACTACCCGCGCTACGAGGAGTTCGGCCGCCTCGCCGGCCACCTGCGCTTCGTCGAGCGCAGCTCGCGCAAGCTCGCCCGCCAGGTCTTCCACGGCATGGTGGTGCACCAGGCCAAGCTGCAGAACAAGCAGGCCTTCCTGTTCCGCCTGGTCGACATCGCCAACGAGCTCTTCGCGATGGCGGCGTCGGTGTGCCGGGCCCAGGCCCTGTCGCAGCAGGCGAGCCGCGATGCACGCAACGCCATCGAGCTGGCGGATCTCTTCTGCCGCACCTCGCGGCGCCAGATCAAGCAGCTCTTCCGCGACCTGTGGTCGAACGACGATAGCCGCAAGTACTCGGTCGCCATGCGGGTGCTGAAGGGCCATCACAAGTGGATCGAGGAAGGCATCATTCGCTTCCGCGAGCGCCAGGAGCTGGAGGCCAAGAAGGCGCGCTCCGCGGCCAAGCCGCGGCTGGCGCCGGTGAAGGCCGAGAAAGCCGGCTAGGGCCGGCACAGCGGTCGATTGAAAAGGGCGGGCCTCGAGCCCGCCCTTTTTGCGTCTCGGCGAGCTCTCAGGGCGCCGAGGACGCAGACGAGGCTGGTACGCTCCGGCGGTTACTCTGCTGAGATCGAGGCCGGGAGGGCCTATGGACCGCGAGGGAATCGAGAGCTCGCCGTTGTACAACGCCGACCTGGCGCCAGTGCCGCCGGCGGGTCGAACCTGGAGCTGGTGGAACTTCGCCGCCCTGTGGGTGGGGATGGCGGTCTGCATTCCGACCTACACGATGGCCGCCGGGCTCATCTCCCAAGGCATGACCTGGCGCCAGGCGCTGGCGACCATCGCCCTCGGCAACCTGGTGGTGTTGGTGCCGATGGTGGCCAATGCCCATGCCGGTACCCGCTACGGGATTCCGTTTCCGGTGCTGCTGCGCGCCTCCTTCGGCACTCTCGGGGCCAATGTCCCGGCGCTGATGCGGGCGCTGGTCGCCTGCGGCTGGTTCGGGATCCAGACCTGGATCGGCGGCTCGGCGATCTACAGCCTACTGGCCGTGCTCTTCGAATTCACCCCGGCGGGGGTGGCGGAAGCCCTGCCCATCGTCGGCATCTCGGCCGGGCAACTGGCCTGCTTCCTGTTGTTCTGGGCGCTCAACATCGCCATCATCTTGCGCGGCATCGAGAGCATCAAGCGTCTCGAAGTCTTCGCCGCGCCGGTGCTACTGCTGATCAGCCTCGGTCTGCTCGCCTGGGCGGTGCGGGTAGGGGGCGGCCTGGGCTCTCTGTTGAGTCGCATGGACGCGGTCCACAGCGAGGCTCCGCCGAGCGACTTCTGGCGCTTGTTCTGGCCCAACTTGACGGCGATGGTGGGTTTCTGGGCGACGCTGTCGCTCAACATCCCCGACTTCTCGCGTTTCGCCCGCCGCCAGCGCGATCAGTTCGTTGGCCAGCTCGTCGGACTGCCGACCACCATGACACTGTTCGCCTTTGTCGGCGTCGCCGTCACCGGTGCCACGGTGCTGGCCTTCGGCGAAGCGATCTGGGATCCGGTGCTGCTACTCGCCAGATTCGAGGGCTGGGCGGTGGTTCTCGCGCTCCTCGGGCTCACCCTGGCGACCCTCTCGACCAACATCGCCGCCAACGTGGTGTCGCCGGCCAACGACTTCTCGAACCTCGCACCGCGGCGCATCGACTTCAAGACCGGTGGCTTGATCACCGGCGGCTTGGGTATCGCCATCATGCCCTGGCGCCTGTTCAATGACCTCGGGGCCTACATCTTCACCTGGCTGATCGGCTATGGCGCTCTCCTCGGCTCCATCGCCGGCGTCATGCTGGTGGACTATTTCCTGCTGCGCCGGTGCCGCCTGGAGGTGGAAGGGCTCTACCGGCCCGATGGGCCCTACAGCTTTCGCCGCGGCTTCAACGGCCGCGCCTTGCTGGCGATGGCTCTGGGAATCCTGCCGAATCTCCCGGGTTTCCTCGCCCAGGCGACCCACGGCGCCATCGCCGTGGCGCCCTTCTGGTCCGGCCTCTACACCCACGGCTGGTTCGTCAGCCTGGGGACGGCCGGTGTGATCTATGCGCTGCTGTCCTTCTCAGGGGGCCGTCAGGCCCCCTGAATCGACTTCAACTACCGCACTTAACGCAAGTTTCGGATCTCGCCGTCGACCAGGTCGATGTGGTGCGCCTGGGGCACCTTGGCGAGGCCCGGCATGCGCAGGATGTTGCCGAGCAGCGGAATCACGAAGCCGGCGCCGGCGGCGGCGACGACGCTGCCGACGGTGATCTCGAACCCTTCTGGCCGGCCGGCCAGGGCGGGGTTGTCGGAGAGCGACGCCGGCGTCTTGGCGACGCATAGGGGCAGGTTCGAGAGGCCGACATTCTCGATCCGCCGCAGGTCTTTCTCGGCCTTCGGCGTGTAGTTGACCGCCGAGGCACCGTAGATGCGCTGGGCGACCGTCTCCATCTTCTCCTTGATCGGCTGGTCGACTTCGTAGAGCGGGCGATGGGGCTGGCGGTGGGATTCGGCGTGGGCCACCACCAGGGCGGCGAGGTCGGCGGCGCCGACACCGCCCTGGCCGAAGTGATCGGACACCGCGAAGGGCGTTCCCATCTCGGCGCAGGCGCGCTCGACGACGGCGATCTCGTCCTCGGTGTCGTCGCCGAACTGATTGAGGGCGACCACCGGCTCGTAGCCGAACTGGCGGGCGTTCTCGATGTGCTTTTGGAGGTTGGGGATGCCGGCGGCGACCGCCGCCGGGTCGTTGTCGCCGCTGCCGCTGCCGTGGTGGCGGAGAGCGCGAACGGTGGCGACCAGCACCACCACCGCCGGGTCGAGGCCGGCGGAGCGGCACTTGATGTCGAAGAACTTCTCGCCCCCGAGGTCGAAGCCGAAGCCCGCTTCGGTCACCACCCAGTCGGAGTTGGCGAGGGCCATTTTGGTGGCCAGCACCGAGTTGCAGCCGTGGGCGATGTTGGCGAAGGGGCCGCCGTGGATGAAGGCCGGCACGCCCTCGATGGTCTGCACCAGGTTGGGCATCAGGGCGTCCTTCAGCACCACCATCATCGAGCCCACCGCCTTGAGGTCGGCGGCGGTCACCGGGTCGCCGTCGCGGTTGACTGCCACCTGCAGTCGGGAGAGCCGTGCCCGCAGGTCCTCTTCACCTTCGGATAGGCACAGCACCGCCATCACCTCCGAGGCCGGAGTGATGTCGAAGCCGTTCTCCCGCGGGACCCCCTGCATCGGGCCGCCGAGGCCGACGATGACGTTGCGCAGGGCGCGATCGTTGAGGTCGACAACCCGCCGCCAGGAAATCTGGCGGACGTCGATGCCGAGCTCGTTGCCGTGGTGCAGGTGGTTGTCGAGGAGGGCCGCCAGCAGGTTGTTGGCCGCCGAGATGGCGTGGAAGTCGCCGGTGAAGTGGAGGTTGATGTCGGCTTCCGGAATCACGATCGAGCGGCCGCCGCCGGTGGCGCCGCCCTTCATGCCGAAGGTCGGTCCGAGGGACGGCTCGCGCAGCGCGAGGGCAGCCTGCTGGCCGATGTGGGCGAGCCCCTGGGCGAGGCCGATGGAAGTGGTGGTCTTGCCTTCGCCGGCCTTGGTCGGCGTGATCGCCGACACCAGGACCAGCTTGCCCTGGGGGCGGTCGCTGTCGAGGGCGTCGAGCTGGACCTTGGCCTTCTCGGTGCCGTACGGGATGACATTCTGACGGTCGATTCCGAGATGATCGGCGAGCCCTTCGATGGTGCGCAGACGGTCTTTCCCTTGCATACTCTCCCTGTCTCCCTTGTCGGCCGGATCGGCAACCACCGAGCCCTATGGCGGTCCTTGTTCTCGCGATGTGGTGTGATGTTTCGTAGGACGTGAGTGTATCCTGAGCGCGTCATGCTTGCAGTGCTTCCGACCCGCAATCCCGAGACGCCGTGGCCCTTCCTCGGCGACCTCGCCGATCCCCTGCCGGCCCGTGGCGAGGTGCTGGTGGAGGTGCGCGCCGCCGGCCTCAACCGCGCCGATCTGTTGCAGCTGCGCGGACTCTACCCGCCGCCGCCCGGCGAGAGCGAAGTACCCGGGCTCGAGTGTGCCGGCGTGATCGCGGACCTCGGGGAAGAGGTCGAGGGCTGGCGGGTGGGGGATCGCGTCATGGCCCTGCTCGCCGGTGGCGGTCACGGTGAGCTGGTGACCGTCCCCCAAGGGCAGCTCATGCCGCTACCGAATGGCTGGAGCTTCGTCCAGGGAGCGGCGGTCCCGGAGGCGGCGCTGACGGCCTGGACCAACCTGGTGGAGGAGGGGCGCATGTCGAGTGGCGAAGCGGTCGCCATCACCGGCGCCAACGGCGGTGTCGGCAGCTTTGCGGTGCAGCTCGCGTCAGCCCTCGGAGCAAGGGTGCTGGCCGTCGGTCGGCGTGCCGCGGCGCTCGAGCCGTTGCGCGATCTGGGCGCCACCGTCACGGTGCCGATGGCTTCCGACCTGCCGGCGGCGCTGCGCCGCGCCAATGGCGGCGAGGGCCTCGATCTGGTGATGGATCTGGTCGGCGGCGAATGGCTGCCGCGGCTGCTGCTGGCCCTCAAGACCGGCGGACGCCTGGTGCTGGTGGGGATCACGGCGGGACGCACGGCGGAGATTCCTCTCGATGTCGTTCTGCGCCGCCGGCTACGGATCGTCGGATCCGTTCTGCGACCGCGGCCGCGGGAAGAGAAGGCACGCCTGGTGGCCGCCTTCCACGCCGTCGCCGAGCCCTGGCTCGAGGACGGTACCTTGCAGCCGGTGGTCGACCGGGTGCTGCCCTTCGCCGAGATCGCCACCGCCTACCAGGCGCTCGCCGCGGGTGGCGTTGAGGGCAAGGTCATCGTCGAGATTTCGCCCCACTGAAGCGAAATCGGTCCGGACCCGGCGCGGGGCCAGGTCCGGACCTGGTCGGACCCTCACGAGTCCTGGCCGATCCCTACTGGCAGATCTCCCACTTGCCTTCGAAGATCCCGATCGAAGACAGCGGCTGCTTGTCCTTCCAGCGCCCGGCGATGGATCCCACCGCGGCGTTGCTGCCGAAGGGCACGATCTTGGCTTCGAAGCTGCCAAAGTCGACGCTACCGCTGTTCGACTCCTTGTAGTTGCCGGAGAAGAAGAAGTCCGGGTCGGGAGCGTTGCCGTCATAGATGATGCCGCTGATGATGCCGCTGGTGGTGCTGGTCGGCGTCAGCGTGCCGATGATCTTGTAGACGATGGCACCGCTCGAATCGTAGAGATAGCCTCCCATGCTGCCGAAGGAGAGGCTGTCCGGCTGATTCCAGGACCCCTTGCTGGGACCGTCGTTGCAGGTGAAGCAGGCGGAGGTGTCGAAGGCGTCGCAGGTCGCCGAGCAGGCCAGCGCGCCGCCGTCGAAGCCTTGGCTGCGGCAGGTCTGCCCGAAGAGGTCCGTGCCGTCGCACTTCTCGATGCCCTCGCGGAGGTTGTTGCCACAGGTCTGCAGCAGCATCCAACCGATGTCGTGCATCGCCATCGGCGTCAGGTCGAGATCGTCCGTCAGATCGCCGGTGGCGAAGGGCTCCATGGTCAGGTTGGGGAAGGTGCTGGTGTCCCAGTGAGAGATCGAGGAGCCCGGCTGAACCGGATCCGGCGAGAACATCTTGACGTTGCCGTCTTCGTCGGCGCCGGCGAGCTGGCTCTGATCGATGCCGACGTTTCCGGTGACGCCCGGCAGGTTGGCCTTGATCAGGTTGCCGTCGTCGAGGGTGATGCGCACCGACGGGATGCCGATGCCGGGGTCGGTGCCACCGAGTCCCGGCGGCGGGCAGCCGGCGACATTGTCGGCGATGATCACTGCCGTTGCTCCGGCGGCTTCGGCGTTGACCACCTTCTGGGTGAAGGCGCAGCTACCGCGATCGATCAAGGCGATGTTGCCGGCGGTGAAGCCGACCAGCGCCTCACAGCCGTCGCTGGTGGTGCCGACGCCATCGTTGACCAGCTCGAGGGTGCCGCTGACTCCCGGGCTCGCCAACGGCGGACCGAAGCTCGCCGTGCCGACGGCATAGGAGCCGGCGATGCCCGCCGGTGCCGAAATCTGCAGACCGGCGGCGCCGCTATCGAGAATCAGCGGCGCGAACATGTTGACCTGCGGGCCGTCCCACACCAGGCCGCAGCAGTTGACCGCCGAGGTCATCCGCTGGGCGTTGGTCATCTGATCCCAGAACAAGCCCTGGTCGTTGTCGAACAGGAAGCGATCGAAGATCGAAGGGAAGAACGGCGGGCCGATGTACTGACCGGTGGACTCGTCGGTGAAGCTGGCGAAGCCGATGCCGTGACCGATTTCGTGGGTGACGGTGGCGACGAAGTCGATGTCGGTGCCGTTGTTGTGGTCGAGGCCGTAGTACCAGTTGGTGCCCGCCAAGCAGTTGGGATTGTTATCGATATCGGAGTTGAAGAACGCCACCAGGTCATCGGCGTTGGTGCCCGGCGCGCCGGGCGCCAGGTCGCTCCCCGCCAGCTTGTTGGCGAGAGCCACCGGATACCAGGTGTTGGTGAACGGGGCGTTGGCGAAGTTGGCGAAGATCTGGATCGTGCCAGCCGCTCCCAGCACCGCCGAGGAGGCGTCGCAGTTGAGCGGAGGATTGCTCGCCTGGACCCGAATCTCGATCGTGCTGTCGAGGGTCGCGGCCCACAGGCCGGCGGCGTACTGGAAGGCATTCAGGCGCTGCTGGCCGAGGGTGGTACCGGGGTTGCCGCCCACCGGCACGGCCGGCGTCGGGTCGTTGAAGCCGACGCCCGGCGGGTCGACGTTGACGATAGTGACGGTGGCCGCCGCCAGCGGCAGCGCGACGAGGGTCAGGAGCAGGGCGGCGAGGAATGAACGGCAGCTACTCGACATCGCTCACCTCCTGGCCCTCGAGGTGGTCGTGGGCTTCCTGCAGCGAGTCGACGCACAGGCCGTGGATCCCGCCATCGGCCTCGACGCGCGCCGTCGACAGACTCAGAAAACGTCCCTGCAGATCGAGGCTGACGCTGCCATCGGCCCGCTTGACGGAGCTTAGACCGACCGCCGAGCGGCTCAGCATGGCGCGCTCTTTGGTCCCCAGTCGACGCGATTCTTCGGGCGCCACCGGACGCACTTTTCCGGTCTGCGGGTCGATCGCGACCTTGAGGGCCTCGAGATCGAGATTCTCGGGATCGACACCGGTGCCGGGAGCGTGGATCACGGCCACCCGGGCCATCACCTCGGCGTAGCTCGGTGGGCTGTCCTGCGATGTTTGATTTTGCGGGGTGACGGCCTGGGCTCCCAGGGCGAGAGCGCCGAAGCAGGCCGCGGCGACAAAAATCCAGCGGAGATGACGCGCCATCTTGCTTCCTCCTCATCAACGAGTGGTTCGGAGGGAGGAAGCGGCGGAGTCCTCCCGAATTCAGTCTTCGGGCCGAGCGGAGTCGGCCCGAAGGGCCCCTTTCAATAGGTGCTGGTGCATGTTAGCACTCGGAATGTCCGGCAGTACAGGGAATACTGCCAGAGGCCTGGCCGGGCTCGGCGATGACGGGCCCGGCTATTCCTCCTCGGCGTCGCTTTGGATCGAGAGGAAGGGCAGCCAGCGGCCGAGTACCTGGACATCCTGGACGTCCTTCAGCACCTGCCAGCGGGAGCGCAGCAGGTGCTCCGCCGCGTGCTGGCCGACGCCGTGATCGAGGGCCTCGGCGGCGAGCACGATGACGGCGCCCCGAGTGTCGCCGTTCGGCGCCCAGCGCTCGGCGCGCAGAAAGGCTTCGGCCGCCTCTCGCGACTGTCCGAGGGCGGCGCGGTTGTAGCCCAAGTGCTCGAGGACGTGAAACCGCAGATTGGCCGGCGAATCGTCGTCGAGGTGCTGCAGGATGCCCTCGAGGACGGGAATCGCCTGCTGGATGAAGAGACGACCGCCGTCGCGCCAGAGGGCGGCCGCCAGGCGGAAGCGCAAGGCGGCGCGGGCGGTCCGTTCCAAGGGACCCTCGGCGTTCAGCCGGCGATCGTGCTCGAGGGCGAAGAGAACCGCGGCGGCGGCGGGCCTGCCCTCCGCTTCGTAGGTCTCGGCGGCGATGAACAAGGGGCGGTCGTCGCGATCCGGCTCGTCGTAGACCAGCAGCTGCCGGTAGAGAGATCTCGGATCTTCGTCTCCGAGGTCGAGGAGAGCTCCCGGGCTGTCGCCCTGGAGAGTGGTGATCAAGCTCTGCGCCAGCGCCAGGACCCGGACCCTCGCCCCAAATTCCATCGCAACGTCCCCCCAGAGAATGAATCGATATCGAATCCTTCTCTGGTGCTGTTGCGTTATGCGGTGAAAAGGGTAGGTCTCGGAGACGAAAACAAACCTGCCGAGGGGGACGCCCGAGGCAGGGCTATCGGGCGCTACCTTGTCGGCCGAGGCGCTGGGCGCGGCGCGGGGCAGTCAGGCTGAGCTGGCGGCGAAGGTCCCGTGGAAGCAGGCGGTGATGGCGGCCGGCAGGGTCAGGCGATGGCGGGGACCGGCGGCGACCTCGCCAGCGTCGAAAAACAGCATCTCCGAGCGGCGCGCCGCCAGATCGAAGAGGTGGCAGATGATCAGGCCTTCGCCGGGGCGCCCGGGGCGGCCGGCGAAGATCGGCTCGCTGGCCAGGACCTGGCCGGCGGGGCAGGTCCACAGATCTTGGCCTTCGTCACTCCAGCGCAGATGGCAGAGCTGATCGAAGAACTTGGCGCCTGGTCGCGCGCGCTCCGAGATGCCGAGGAACCAGAAGTCGTCGTAGTCGCGGTCGGCGAGGCGGCTGTCGAAAGCGGGAAAGTCCGGCGCCGAGTCGTAGGGTAGGCGGCGCTCCTCGAGCAAGCGCGACGCTTCCGGGTCGACTACGAAACGAGTTGGCCGGCCGGCGGCGACGGTGGCATAGAGGGACGGCAGGGGCTGGTACTGCTCGTAGGCCGGCTCATCGAGCTCGAGGACGTCGATGAACAAGAGCCCGTCGGCCTCGAAGCTGTGGATGTGGTGCAGGCAGGCACGGCCGGCGATGTCGAGGCGTGCGGTCTCGGCTCCCGACTCACGGTCGACCACCAGCAACTGGCTGCCGAGATCGGGCTGCCAGGAGAGGCTGTCGAGGACGGCACGGCCGTCGTTCATCAGCGAGGCGACGTCGAGCAGATGAGGGTTGACGTAGAAAGTCGCGAAGCGCCGGCTGAGGCCGAAGTCGTGGATCGAGCAGGGATAGGGCAGTCCAATCCGGCGGCGCGACAGCAGCTCACCATCGGCGGCGAAGCGGTAGAGGTTGAGGAGGGGCCGCCGGGCGGCGTAGGAAAGGCCGAAGTTGAACATTTCGCCGCTCTCGGGATCGATGCAGGGATGGGCCGAGAGGGGGCTGATGGCGTTGAGACGACCTCCGAAGGTGTGCTCGCCGCGGGTTTCCAGGGTCACCGGATCGAGGGACCAGGGCAGGCCCTGCTCGCCGAAGGCCAGCAGCGTGCCGGAGAAAGGGACGGCGCTGACGTTGACCGGCGATTCGAGACCGAGGCCGCGGCGCAGGCGATCGCCTTCGAAGGCGGTGCCAAAGGTGCGGTAGAGGGCCCTCCCGGCGGCCGCCTCGTCCTGGCGCTTGGTGCTGGCGACGAAGCGACGGGTGAAGCGCTGGCGGCCTTGCCCGAGGGTCAGGGCGGAGACGATGCCGTCGCCGTCGAGCCAGTGGCGATAGGCCAGCTCGCCCTTGCGGAAGGCACCCGGTCCGTTGAAGTAGCAGGTGCCGTCGAGCCAGTCGGGGAGGGTCGTGGCCGGCGCCTCGAGCTCGCAGGTTCCCTCCCAAGGGTCGAGCTCGAAGAGCACCTCGAGGGGAGCTGCGGCCTGGGTCACGAAGCCTGTTCCAGCAGGCCGGCGCGGCGGGCCGTCGGAAAGACGTCGAGCACCGCCGGGTCGAAGGACCAGGTCCAGCGGTCGGTGTCGGCGGCCGCCTGCGACCAGCGCTGCCTGATGGCGTCCGGGTCGAACTCGAGGGCCGCCGGGTCGATGGCCTCGACGAAGGCCCGGTTGTGGAGCACCGCCGGCTCGGCGAGCACCACCGCGGCGACGCGGGCGTAGACCAGGCGCGCCAGCTCGTCGAGGTTTTCGAGCTGCTGCTGCAACACCCGGCGGGCCTGGGGGACGTCCACGCCGACTTCATAGAAGGTCTTCTCGGCGGCCGCCAGGGTGCCGAGCTGGGTGAAGTCGAAGCACAGCGGCTCGGCCGGCGGCGCGACGTGCTCCTTCTTCCACTGAAAGTAGTCGCTGAGCAGCTGCTGGATACCGCGGTTGAGGGGGCCGAGGCGCGAGAAGGCCTTGAGATACGACACCGCGAAGCGGCGGTCCGTGAACAGATCGTTGATGAAGGGAAAGACATAGAAGCCGAAGTAGACGGACAGCTCCCAGCCGTATTTGAGGGAGAACACCTCGGCATCGCCGAGGGCGTCGTAGCTCAGGGCATAGGACGGCTCGTAGGCCGAGTAGGAGGCCCGCATGAGCTGCTCGTAGAGACGCACCTTGGCGGCCAGCTCGTCGTCGTCCTCGGTCTCGATGGCATCGACGATCAGAGTGTTGTAGATGGCGATCAGGTCGCTTCCGGGGCTGTAGAGGGGGTCCGAGAAGCGGCCCGACACGCCGGCCATGGCCCAGCGATCGCGGCTGATGGTCTGGGCGCAGTCGTGGGAGAAGTCGCGCAAGCCGGCGGCGTCGAGCACTCGGCGCTGCGGCAGGTCGCGGGCGAAGAGGGGGAACTCGCGGCAGATCCACTCGGTGGCCTTGTCGACCGAAAAGACCTCGTCTTCATCGACCAGGGAGCGGTCGTAGACCAGGCCGAGGCTGGTCTTGCCCTGCAGCGGAATGACCCAGAACCAGAAGCCCTCGCCCCATGAAATGGTTGGTGGCGAGCCAAAAGGGCAGGTGACCGGTCTGTCGCCGGCTGGCCCGCTGGCGCTGCTGGCGGCGGCTCTGGTCGCTCAGCTTTTCGATGTCGACCAGGCCATCGACCCACCAGAAGTAGGCGCCGTGGTGGATGGGATTGTCGCGCTGGAGCTGGCGGCGGTTGGCCACGAAGCGCATCCGGCCGGTGGTGTCGACCACCCAGTCGGCGGTCACCCGGTGATCCCGGCCGGCGGCCGAGTAGGTCACCGGGTGAGGTCCGGGGCCCTCGAGGGGGGCCTTGATGCGTCGCGCCCCGAGCTGATGGGTGAAGCGCTCGCTGCGGCCGTTGCGCTCGAGCAGGGCGCCCTCGAAGGCGTTGCGATCGAGCTGGTAGCTGGCGATATTGGAGAACGGTCGGATGTAGGCCTGGGAGTAATCCTCGAAGGCGTCGTTGGGCCGGTCGCCGCTCTTCCAATAGAAACGTAGGTTGTACTTCATGAAGTGCTCGTGGAAGAGCAGCTCTTCGAGATCGAGGACCTTCGAGAAGTAATAGCCGGCGAGCTGAACCGACGATTCACCGACCTTCTGCTGCGGCGCCGGCAGCTCGTCGAGGTACTCGAGCAGCAGAATGCGTCGCTCGGTTTCGAGCAGTAGATGGCGCGCCAGGGTCTGGCCGGCGAGGCCGCCGCCGAGGATGACGACGTCGTAGTGGTCGTTGGGCTGGGCTGCGGTGCTCATGTGGCTCTCCCCAGAATCAGGGCGTAGTGGTTGCCGTCGAAGCCGGCAGCGGTGATCAGCAGGTTCTCGGGACGGTCGAGAGCACGGGCGGTGGATGGCACGTCGAGGCCCGCCATCGCGTCCGTCGTCCCCGGGGTGCCGGGAAGCTGCCCCGTGCGCAGGGTCTCGAGGGCGGCAACGGCCTGGAGACCGCCGGAGGCGCCGAGGCACTCGCCGACCAAGGCCTTGATCGCCGTCACCGGGACTCTCGCTCCGAAGATGCGGGCCAGGGCGTCTGCCTCGCACTGGTCCCCCGGTCGCCAGCCGCTGGCGCCGCCGAAGACGGCGGCGATGTCGCCGGCGGCCAGGCCGGCCTCCTCGAGGGCGAGTCCGATGGCGCGGGTGGCCGTCGCGACGGCGCGCTCCGCGTGTTCACCGCGGGAGGCGTCGAAGGCATTGCCCTGACCGCGGACCTCGGCCAACGGCGCGGCGCCTCGGCGACCGGCGGCGGCGCCTTCCTCGAGCACCAGGAAGGCGGCGCCTTCGCCGAGGAGGAAACCCTCGCCGGTGTCCGAGAAGGGCCGAGGGGCGCCGTCGTCGGCGACCTGCCCGGCGCGGGTGAAGCCGAAGCTGGCCTCGAAGGAGAGCTCCTCGGCGCCGCCCGCCAACAGAGACCGGGAGCGGCCGCGGCGGATGCGGTCGGCGCCGTAGCCGATGGCCTGCAGGCCGGCCATCGGGCCGCCGGTGAGGGTGGCGTTGATCCCCGGCAGCCGGTGCCAGATGGCCGCCTGACCGGCGGCGGCGTTGATCACGCTGTTGGCGAAATCGAGCGGCTTGACGTACTGCGGTCCGGCTTCGAGGCAGCGGCGATCGAACTCCGAAATGGTGCGGATGCTGCCGAACATGGTGCCGAGCACCAGGCCGAGACCTTCGCGGGCACCATTGTCACCCCAGGTGCCGGCATCGAGGGCCTTTTGGACGCCACAGGTGGCCAGGCGGGAGGTGCGATCGAGGGCGCGCAGGTTGCCCGGCCCGAGGTGCTCCCGAGGCGAGAAGTCGGCGATCGGGAAGGCGTCCGCCCGCGGCAGGCGATCACAGTCGAAGTGGTCGACGGGACCCTGCCCGGAACGCCCTTCGCAAAGCGCCTGGTGAAAGGACGCAGGGGTGTCGCCGAGGCTGCTGACCAGGCCGGCGGAGGTGACGACGACGGTCATGACGGCACCCGCCGGAAGACCACCGAGGCATTGTTGCCGCCGAAGGCCGAGGCGTTGTTGAGGGCGACCGGCACCGGCAGCTCGCGGGCGACGTTGGGGACACAGTCGAGGTCGCACTCCGGGTCGGGCTCTTCGAAGTTGATGGTCGGCGGAATCTTGCCGTCGGCCACCGCCAGCGCACAGACCGCCGCCTCCATCGCCGAGGCCGCCCCCATGGTGTGGCCCAGCATCGACTTCACCGAGCTCACCGGAATGGTGCGACCGAGTTCGCCGAAAGCTTGGTGGACGGCGAGCGTTTCGAGGCGGTCATTGGTCGGCGTTCCGGTGCCGTGGGCGCTGATGTAGGCGACCTCCTCGGGCGCCGTCCGGGCGTCCTCGAGGGCCCGTTCCATGGCGGCCGCTGCGCCGTCGCCGGCGGGGTGGGCGGCGGTCATGTGATGGGCGTCGCAGGACAGCCCGTAGCCGGCGACCTGGGCGTAGATGCGGGCGCCGCGGGCGCGCGCCGCGGCCAGCGGCTCGAGCACCAGGAGGGTGGCCCCTTCCCCCGGAATCATTCCCTGACGATGGCGGTCGAAGGGGCGGCAGACGTCCGGAGCGACGGCGCCGAGGCGGGCGAAGCCGGTGAAGGTCATGCGCGAGAAGGCGTCGGCCCCGCCGGCCAGCATGAGGTCGGCGCGGCCACCCAGCAGGGCGTCGTAGGCGAAGCCGATGGCGTAGTTGCCGGCGGCGCAGGCGGCGGGCAACATGGTGTTGAGACCGACGAAGTCGACCGCCGCCGCCACTTGACCGGCGATGACGTGGCTGGGATACCGCGCCATCAGCTCGCCGGCCTCGCGGTCGAGGTCGTCGGCGACGAAGCGATCGTTGAAGGCTTCGATCTCCCGCGGCTCGCCGGAGGTCGTGCCCATGGCGACGCCGGCACGCTCCGGCTGCCAGTCGCCGGCGCTCAGGCCGGCGTCGGCGAGAGCCAGCCGAGCGGCGGCGACGGCGAGCTGGGAAGCGCGTCCCCAGGTCGGGTCGGCGCCGTGCTCCCTGGGGTCGAAGTCCTTGACCTCGCCGCCGTTGTGGACGCGGTAGGCGGAGGTGTCGATAGCAGTGACCGGCGCGATGCCCGATTCCCCGGCGAGCAGGCGGCTCCAGAACTCGGCGTGGCCGATTCCGACCGGACTGACGACGCCGATTCCCGTGACGACGATGGAGTCGGCCATGATGCCTCAGGCCACTTCGGCGCGGGAGTTCTTCTCCTCCAACATTGTTGCAACCAGCTCGACGGCCTGCGGCATGGTCTGGACGGTCTTGATGCGTTCGTCGAGATCGGGGGCAGCGAGGCGGAACTCGTAGTCGAGATCGACTCCGATCTCGAGGAGGGAGAGGGAGTCGAGACTGAGGTCGTCGAAGAAGTGGGCGCTGTCGGCGATGTCGCCCGGATCGAGGTCCGCGACCGTGGCGATGATCTCCTTGATCTTGCTGCGAATCTCTTCTCGATTCATCAGAGGCCTCCTGGAAAAGAATAAAACCTCCGTCAGGGCCGGAGGAAATTGTCCGTGATCAGCTCACACCCCTATAGGAGGGATCTGGGGGATTATGTTTCCCAGCGTGAACAGAAAAGACGCTTCGGAGTTTATACGCACCTTGCCGGCATCTCCGAACCTGGTCGTGACAGCTCTGTCAGGAGTGCCGCGACGGAACGGGATGCGCTTTTGACGCGCCGCACCCGACTTCCTCTTAATACGCACCTGGCCGGCTTCCCCGGACATGGTCCTCAGGGCTGTGCCAAGAGCGCCGTGACCGAATAGGATGCGTCCGTGATGCACAGTCTTCGGGTCCCGCTGCTGGTGGTTCTCTTGCTCTCGCCGGTGCCTGCCGCGCAGGCACAGGAGCCGATTCGCGGCTACCTTGCGATGGTCGGTGATCAGGTGGTCGCGGCTCGGGGCGAGGACATGCTGTTCGTCCCGGCATCGGTTCAAAAGCTGGTGGTGGCGGCTGCGTGTTTGCACTATCTCGGACCAGATTACCGCATCGAGACGCCGGTTCTGGCGGACGGTCCGGTGGTCGACGGAGCTCTCGAAGGAGATCTGGTGGTGGTGGCGATGGCCGACCCGAGCTGGAGCCGGCGCTGGAGCGACAACGCTCCCCTCGACTCGCTGCTGCCGGACCTTCGCCGCCGTGGAGTGCGGCGGGTGCGTGGCGATCTGGTGCTCGATGTGACGCGCTTTCCTGGCCGCGCCGCGCCGGTGGATCGGCCGCTGTCCGAATCGGCCTTCGCTTTCGCCGCACCGACCTCGGCCCTGGCGGTGGAGGAGAACGTGCTCGAGGTCGAGATCGCTCCCGGGCCCCGGCCCGGTGAGGCCGGCCGCATCACCGGGCCGGAGGGCTATCGCTGGATCAATCGCATTCGCACCGTCGGCGCCGAGCGCCACGGGCGCGGCACGGTGGATTTCGTACCCCGCTGGGGCACCCGCGAGGTCTTGGTGGAGGGCGAGTACCCGGTCAGCGAACCCGCCTACACGGTGCAGCTTGCCGAGCCGGCCCCATTGCTGCGGGCCGGGGAGGTGCTGCGCTCGCTGCTCGCCGATGGCGGCATCGTCGTCGAGGGCGAAGTCCGGACAGGATCGGGCGTGGCACCCCGCACCGGCCGTACCCTGACGGTGATCTCGTCGCCACCGCTGCGCCGTTTGCTCGAGCCGGTCCTGAGCGACAGTCACAACTGGTATTCCGACATGCTGCTGCGGCATTTGGCCGTCGCCCGCAGCGGAGAAGGGCGCTTCGCAGCTGGCCTCGGGGTGCTCGACGAATTCTGGCAGGAGGTGCTGGAAGTGCCCGCCGGCAGCGCTCTAGGAGTCGATGGCTCGGGTCTCGCCAAAACCACCTTGGTGACGCCGCGGGCGATCGTTCGACTGCTCGCCCACGCCGCTGGGCAGCCCTGGTTCGAGCACTTTCGCGGCGCCCTGGCGTCTCCTGGTGAGGGCACGCTGGAAGGTTGGAAGGGGCCGCGAATCTCGGCCAAGACCGGCACCCTGCGCCACACCCACGGATTGGCCGGTTACCTGCCGCGGAGCTCCAGCCAGCCGGTGATCTTCGCCTACTTCCTCAATCATCATCGGGCCGGCAAGGGCTCTGCTTGGGGCGAGATGGGGCGCGCCCTGGAGGATTGGCGACGCCAGCCGACGCCCAAGCCATGAAGCGTCTGGTTCCAGGGCTGCTGCTGGCGTCGGCGATCGCCCTCGTCGCCTTCGGACTCCACGCCATGCTGCCCACCGCCGTCGGCCGGGCCGTCGGGGCGGTGGTGTTGGCGGTGCTCCTCGGATTGATCGTCGGCCAGGCGGTGCCCACCGGCGAAGCCCTGGCCCCGGGTCTGCGCTTCGCCTTCCAGACCCTCTTGCGCCTTGCGATCGTGCTGTTGGGAGTTCGCCTGTCCTTTGCCCAAGTGGCGGCCATCGGGGGCCGTGCGGTCCTACTGATCTTGGTCCTGATGGCCCTGGCCCTGGGAGTGGCCCACGGTCTCGGTCGGTGGTCGCGCATCTCGCCGCGCCTCGCCAGCCTGATCGGCGTCGGCACGGCGGTTTGTGGCAACTCGGCGATTGCGGCGGTGGCGCCGGTGATCGCCGCCCGCGACGAGGAGGTCAGCTTCGCCGTCGCCACCAACACCCTGTTCGGCACCCTGGCGGTCTTCCTCTATCCCATGCTGGCGGTGCTTCTGGGCCTCGACGCGGTCGCCTACGGCACCTGGGCCGGGGTGGCCGTCAACGACACCTCCCAGGTGGTGGCGGCGGGCTTTGCCCACTCGCCGGAGGCGGGCGAGGTGGCGACCGCCGTCAAGCTCACCCGCAACGCCCTGATGGGGTTTGTGATCCTGATGATGGGCTGGCTGTACCGCACCGGTGGCGCTGGAATTCCCCTCGGTCGCCGCTTGCGGCAGTCGGTTCCGCCCTTCGTCCTCGGTTTCCTCGCCATGGCGGCGCTGCGCACCGTCGGTGCCTTCGATCTGCTCTCCGCGGCCACCGGCATCGACTGGGTCGCGGTTCTGTCGACCGCTTCCCGCTGGTTGATTCTGATCGCCTTGGCGGCGGTCGGGGCCAGCACCCGGTTGGCGAATCTACGCCGCGCCGGCTGGCGACCCCTGGCCGTCGGCCTGGCCGCCGCCGTCGCCACCTCTCTGGTGGCGCTTCTCTGGATTCAGAGCTTCTGAGGGAGGCGCCTGGAGCTCCCTCGAGGAAGCTTCAGGTGGCTGTAGAAGTCTCCGACGGCTTCAGCCGTCCGCCCGAGGCCAGCTCTGCTGGCGCTCGAGGGTGGCGGCGTGGTGGTCCTTCATCTCGGCGAGGGAGTCGCCGCCGAGCTTCTCGATCAGGGCGTCGGCGAGCACCAGCGCGACCATCGCCTCGGCCACCACACCGGCAGCCGGCAAGGCGGTGACATCGCTGCGCTCGTACTGCGACTTGTGGACCTCGAGGCTGTCGAGGTCGATGCTCGGCAGGCCCGTGCGCAGGGTGGCGATGGGCTTCTTGTAGGCCGTCACGATGACGTCGGCGCCGTTGGTGATGCCGCCTTCGGTGCCGCCGGCCCGATTGGTGGGGCGCTGCCACCGACCGTCCGGCGTGCGTTCGATGGCGTCGTGGGCCTGGCTGCCGGGACCGGCGCTGGCGGCCAGGGCGGAGCCGATCTCCACTCCCTTGACGGCCGGCACGGACATCACCGCCTGCGCCAGGCGGCCGTCGAGCTTTTCGTTCCACTGTACGTGGGAGCCGAGGCCGAGGGGGACGTTGTGGGCGATCACCGTGACCGCGCCACCGAGGGTGTCGCCGTCCTCTTTGGCCTGGTCGACGAGGGCCACCATCGCGGCTTCGAGGTGGCGGTCGATGGCGCGTAGGGGAGAGCTCTCGTCGACGGCGCAGATCTCCTCCCAGGTCGGCGTCGGTCGGTCGGCGCCGACGCTGCCGAGGGAACGCACGCCACTGCGGATCTCGACTCCGAACTCGGCCAGCAGCATGCGCGCGAAGCAGCCCGCCGCGACTCGCCCGGCGGTTTCCCGCGCCGAAGCCCGCTCGAGCACGTCACGCAGGTCGCGGCGGTCGTACTTCAATCCGCCGGCGAGGTCGACGTGGCCCGGCCGGGGGGCCTTCAGGCGCCGCACCTCGGACATGTGCGGATCGGTCGGGCCGGGGTTCATGATCGTCTGCCAGTTCTTCCAGTCGCGGTTCTCGATCCACAGGGCCAGCGGTGAGCCGAGGGTTTCGCCATTGCGCACCCCGCCGCGGATCTCGGCGCGATCGGCCTCGATCTTCATCCGCCGGCCGCGGCCGTAGCCGTGCATGCGGCGCTTCATGTCGCGCTCGAGGAGGGCGAAATCCACCGGCACACCAGCCGGCAAGCCGGTGAGGAGGACGGTGAGGCCGGGACCGTGGCTTTCGCCGCCGGTGGTGAGCTGGAGTCGTCGCATGGGGCGGAACGATATCAGCGCCAAGGGCCTAGCAGGTTGCTGAAAACCTCATCGGCAACCTGCTTGCGGTCCCGAGAGGGCTGGGCGCCCCCGGCCCGGCGGCGAAGCCGTGAGACGGGGCCGCCCTGGACCGGGTGAGCGAGATCTCCGACTTCTCGGGTCGCCTGCTGGGATACGATCGCGCCGTCGCTGGAGGAGGATGTCGTGAGTGATTCGAAAACGCCGGAAGCAGAGCAGGAATTCGAAGCCCGCGGGGTCGAGAACCCGCGCATCATCGATCTTCTCGCCTTCGAGGAGGAGCGCGGCGAAGTCGTGCTCTCGATTCTCGAGGGACGGCCCTGGGCGCTGGACTCCCACGCTCAGCTCGAGCAGCTCGAGGACAAGCTCAACAGCTACTTCAACTACGTCCTCGATGGCTTTCTCGCCAAGGAGTATCCAGACTACGAAGACCTGCCGGTCTGCATCCGCCTCGACTGTGTCGCTGCACCGGGCGAAGCCGAGAGACCTTTCTTGGAAGCCGCGACGCGCTTTTGCGCCGCCGAGGGGCTGCGCTTCGAAGTTCGAGTGGTGGACGACCCCTTCGCTCGCCGCGGCGACTGGGAGTAGTCACCGAAATCCACCGGAGCTCCGGGCACCGGCCTGTGTTTGTGTGTTAGAATTTTCTTAGTTAGTGTCTTTTTACATCGAGGCCTGGAGGATGTCGTGCAGGAGTATTCGGACCCTCGCAAATCCCGCATCGTGGTGCTGGAAGATCGCGCTTCCATCGTCGCTCCATTGCCCCTACGTCTCGATGGTCACGACGGCGCGACCTATTGGACGCAGCGCTTCCGCAGCCTCGAGGAGGCTTTCGGGGGCTTGTTCGACGATCTGCCAGCGGCCTGGGTGATCGATGCCGCGAGCCAGCCGGAGCGCACCGGGGTCGAGCTGCTGTCGACCTTGACCGCCTTTTCGGTGCACGCGCCGGTGCTGTTGCTGGGGGTGGATCGCCATCGCATCGCCGGCTGGACCGCCCTGGCACCAGCAGTGCGGGTGGCGGAAGGCCCGCCGGGAACCGCCCTCGCCGATCTGTTGTCGAGCCGGGGAGACGATGCCGGCCGCTATCGGGTGGTCGACTTCCTGGTCTTGGTTCACGCCGCCCAGGCCAGTTTGCGCATGACCTTGCGGGCCGGTGGCGTCGAAGGGGTCCTCGATGTCGATCAGGGACGGCTCGAGGCGGTGCGCTCCGGCGGGCAGGAGGGCCGTCGGGCGCTGCGCGCTCTCGCCATGATGCCGGTCAGCCACTGCCTCTTCGACACCTCCGAACGGGAGCGGTCCGAGCCGACCGCCGTCGTCCTCGAGGATGCTCTCGAGTTCCTCGCCTTCGAAGGCTTGGCGGAGGAGCTGATCGACCAGCAGCGTCGGGCCGCGGCGCAGCGCGGCGATTCTTCGCGGGACGGCTACGAGCACGCCTTCGCGACCGCCGTCGGCGCCGAGATCGCCAACGACCTCGGCGGCGCCGAGCAGGCCTTTCGGGAAGCCCTCGACTGGTTGCCGCGGGACCGGTCGGCGCAGGCCGGGCTCGAGCGAGTGCGCGCCCTCAGGGAGGGGCGTCCGGCGCTGGCGAAGGATCGCGAGAGCCCTGGAGAAGAATGAACCGGGCCCAATCCGCCAGTGGCCGCTGTTGGCGCAGCTCGCGCAGGGCGGCGCCGTAGGCTTTGGGCACATTGCGCTGCTCGAGGAGGGCGCGATAGAAGCCGTCGGCGAGCTGCCGGGCGACCTGCGGGTCCGGCGGCGAAAGATGGAAGATCACCCAGGCGGCGCCGCGTCGTGCGAAGAGGCCGCCGAGGCCGTATTCACCGCTGTCTTCCGAAGGCTGCCAGGCGGGCAGCGCGAGATTTCCTAAGAAGGCGAAACGCAAGCGGCCGGGGAGGCTCTCGGCGAGCGACATGGGACGGTCCGGGAGCAGCAAAAGGGAAGCTCCCGGCGCCGCCCGCTCGAAGCGCCCTCGGCCTTCGAAATGGAGGGCGCCGGCTTGCGGTAGCGCCCGGGCGACGGCGTCGCCGGTGGCGTCGTCGCTCGTGAGCAGGGTGGCGGCGGGCAAGCTACGCTGGAAGAAAGCGGCGGCGTAGCGCTCGTCCTCGCCGTCGCCGCGGCGGGCGAGGACCATCAGCGGGGGACCTCCCGGGCTGGCCGGTGGCGGTGCCAGGCCGACCGGCCGGAGGGCGACGACGGTGTGGTCTGCGAGCCAGCCGTCGCCGGCTCCGAGGGCCGCCAGCGGGACCCGCTGCAGGACGCCGTGGAGGGCGAAGGTGGTGATCTCCGGCAGGCTTTCCGGAGCCGCCGGCACGAGCGCTTCGGCGAGCGGGGCGGTGAGGTCGCGCCAGGCGATGGTGTCCTCGTCGCGGCGGGCGAGGAAGGCGTCGCCCTCGCGCAGCAGGCGCACCAGCTCGCTGCGCAGTAACGGCGTGCGCCGCTCGAGAACCGCGTCCTGGTCACCCTGACGGCGCAGCAGGAGAACTTCCTCCGGCAGCGCGACGGCTCGGAACTGCACCGGCTGGCGAGTCGCCGGCGCCCGGGGCGGACAGGGTCCCCCGCGGTCTCGGCAAGCGGCGCGATGGCGTTCGCCGACGGTGAGGTTGTCGAGGCGCTCGAGAAATCCCCAAGCGGCGGGAAGCTGACCGAGCTCGACGGCGAGGCGGGCGGCGCGGGCGAAATCGTCCGCTCGCCAGGCGGGATCCTCGACCGTCGCGCTGTCCCGGGCGGCGGCTTCATAGCGTTCGAGGGCCGCCGCGAAGGCCTGCATGGCGGTGCGCGGATCGGCTTCGGCGCGCAGCGCCTGGGCGACGCAGCTCAGGGCCCGGGCGACGTTGGTGGGGCGAGTCGCGACGGTGATTCGCTGACAGTGCTCGAGGCTCTTGCCGGTACGCCCTTCGGAGAGGGCCTGCAGGCCGGCGATCAGCAGGATCTCGTCCCGCAGGCGCTGGCCTCGCCGTCCCGCCGTCTCGAGCAGCCGCCGGGCGCGCTCGAGCAGAGGACCGGCGTCGCGGCCGAGACGCAGCTGGATGCGGGCCAAGGCCAGTACCAGCTCAGTGGCGCGCACCGGGGCGGCGTCCGTCGAGAGACCCCCGAGGGCGCGGCTCAGGCGGCGCTCGGCGGCGCGTAGATCGTGATCGTCGGCATCCGGATTGAGGGCGATGAGAGTGCCGAGCTGGCCTTGGGCGCGGAGCTGCATGGTGGCGTTGCAGGGCGATCGATCGCAGGCCGCCAGGGCCTCTTCGAGCAGCGCCTGAGCCTCCCGAAACCCACCGATTGCGGCCTGCAGGGAAGCCCGGGCGGTCGCCGCACCGACCCGCCCTGGATGGGCGACGCGGGCCCCTCGCTGCTCCGCCTGGCGGAGCAGGGGAAGGGCGCGAGAGGGTTTGTGGAGCTCGAGGAGGGCGGCCTCGAGGGCCGCATCGGACCCCAGGCCGCTGGCCTCCGGCAGGTCGAGCCAAGCGGGCAGGCGAGTGCTTCTCTGGCGGGCGCGGGCGAGCTCGTCGGCTTGGCGCAGGGCGGTGATGGCGGCGAGCTCGAAGCGCACCGCGAGGGCGGGATAACGGAGGTCGCGGGCCTCCCGCGCCGAGGCGTCGTAGTCCTCCAGCATGGCTTCGAGGCCGTCGCTGCCGTGGGCGGCGGGGATGACCCTCAGCCGGCGTTCGAGGTCTTCGTGGATGCCGTCCTCGCGGCGGAACTGAACCTCGCGGCAGGGCAGCTCGTACTCGCGACCGCTGCGCCGCTCGACGAGCCGGCCGCAGACCGCCAGCGAGCCGTCCGGCAGGCCCGTCGGGACCGGATCATCGAAGCACAGAGTGCTTCCCATGGTC
This sequence comes from Acidobacteriota bacterium, assembly GCA_039028635.1. Lineage (NCBI taxonomy): Bacteria > Pseudomonadati > Acidobacteriota > Acidobacteriota bacterium. The sequence continues at coordinate 25,068 of JBCCHV010000020.1, read as the reverse complement.
GCCGCCGGGATGGCATAGCCGCGCCCGGCGGTGCGATCGCCGAAGACCAGCAGGCCCTCCCACTCACCGCCTGCCAGCTCCGCCGGCAGGTCGAAGCAGAAGCCGAGGCTGCGGCGGCCGATCGACCACGGCACCAGGCCGCCGCCATTCTCCTCGAGGACCTCCCGGTGTCCGCGGACGGTGATCTCGACATCGAGCTCCTGGGGTCCCCGCTGGCAGGCCGCGGTGAGCAGGAGAAGGCCGAGAAGGAGCCCGGGAAGGGCGGCGACGGAGGGGCGACGGACGGCCCGCGGTCCGCGGCGCAGTGCAGCGGTCACGGGGCTCCGGTGAGACGAGCGAAGGGCTCTCGCAGAGGCTCTGGGGTGCGGCAGGGACGTCCGCTCGCGGCCTCTACCCAAAGGTGATCGGTACGCCCGGTGGCCAGTAGGGCGTCCGCTCGCTCGACCCGATAGGAGAAGGCCAAGGCGCGGCTCGCCAGGCGTTCGAGGGCACAGCTCACGCTGATGCGATCCCCGTAGCGCGCCGCCTGCCGGTACTTGACCTCGACGCCGGTGACCATCAGCAGATAACCGAGTTTTTCGATCTCGGCGTAGTGCCAGCCGGTGGTGGCACAGAGGCCGGTGCGGGCGAGCTCGAACCAGACGATGTAGTTGGCGTGGTGCACGACGCCCATCTGGTCGGTCTCGGCATAGCGCACCTCGACGTCGACCCGGTGGACGGTGGGTCGAGCCGTGGCGCTGCTCATCGCGATCCCCGGCTGTAGCGCAGCACGGTCCACAGGATCTTGTAGCCAGCCATCACCGTGCCCTTGACGGTGCCGGTGATTTTCGACACCCCGACCCGCTTGCGATAGCGCACCGGAACTTCGGCGACGGTGAGGCGGTGGCGGAGGGCCTTGACCTGCATTTCGGCGGTCCAGCCGAAGTTGGGATCTTCCATCGCCAAGCGCTCGAGGGCGGACCAGCGGATCGCCCGGAAGGGGCCGAGATCGGTGTAGCGGTGGCCGTAGAGCAGGCGGATCAGCCAGCAGGCCACCAGATTGCCGGCGCGGGCCTGGGGCAGCAAGGCCCCGGGCTCGCGCCGGCCGAGGGTGCGGGAGCCGATCACCAGGTCAGCTTCGCCGGCGAGGATCGGTGCGACGACCGCCGGTAGCTCGTCCGGATGGTCCGAGTAGTCGCCGTCGAGAAAGACGACGATGTCCGGCGGCTGGTGATGGCGCAGATAGTCGAGGCCGGCGAGGCAGGCGCTGCCGTAACCCGGGCGCTCGGCAGGCACCACGACGGCACCGCCTTGGCGAGCGACCTGCGCCGTGCCGTCGGTGGAGCCGTTGTCCGCCACCACGATGCGGCGGACCCCTGCTCCGCCCGTATCTGCATCGCCCGCAGCCGGGTTCGCTCCCAGGGCGGTGAGATCCGCCAGCACTCGGGGCAGGGAGGCCTCTTCGTTGAGGGCGGGAATGACGACGTCGACGGTGGCCGGCACGGCGCCGATTCTATGCCAGGCGGTTGCCCCCTGGACTCCTTCCGAATCGCCTGCCATCATCCGCCATCATGCCGATTTATCCCTACGGCGACCAGCGGCCGCGGCTCGGGGCTCGCGCCTTCGTCGCTCCCAGCGCGGAGGTGATGGGCGACGTCGAGGCCGGGGACGACGTGTCCTTCTGGTTTCAGACGGTGGTGCGCGGCGATGTCCATGCGATCCGCATCGGCAGCGGCACCAACCTCCAGGATGGCGTCATCGTCCACGTCAGCCATCGCACCCATCCGACCCATCTGGGCCGGGGAGTGGTGGTCGGCCACGGCGCCATCCTGCACGGTTGCACCATCGAGGACGGGGCGCTGATCGGAATCGGAGCGCGGATTCTCGACGGCGCCGTGGTCGAGGCCGGCGCGCAGATCGGCGCCGGCGCCCTGGTGGCTCCCGGCCATCGCATTCCGGCGGGCATGCTGGCCCTCGGTGTGCCGGCCCGGGTGGTGCGACCCCTGCGACCCGATGAGAGTGCCCAGATCGTCGAGATCCGGGAGCGCTACATCGCCCTCAAGGAGCGTTACCGCGACCTCCCCGGCGTCGAGCCCCGGTGAGACCCTCGGGGGCGATTCCCCGGCGCCCTTCGAGGCCCGACGGGCAGACCCCGCCGGGCGCTATCGAGGCGGCCTCGGCGCCTGTACAATCGCGGCTCGCGGCCGCCATCGCTGGTGGCCGGCCCGGCCGATGAAGCCTCGAAGAGGGCGGAGAGCATCACCATGGGACAGGGGTTGAAGACGGTCAAAGGAACGCGCGATCTGCTGCCCGCCGAAACCGGCATCTGGGCCGCCGTGGAGGCGGTGGCACGGCGAGTCTTCGCGAGCTACGGCTTCGGTGAGATCCGCACGCCGGTGCTCGAGAGCACCGAGCTCTTCGTGCGCGGCGTCGGCGAGTCGACGGACATCGTCGGCAAGGAGATGTACACCTTCGCCGACAAGAAGGGGCGCAGCGTCACTCTGCGCCCGGAGAGCACCGCCGCCGTCGCCCGCGCCTTCATCGAGCACGGCATGGCGTCGTGGCCGTCGCCGGTGCGGCTGTTCTACCTCGGCCCGCAGTTCCGCTACGAGCGGCCACAGCGAGGCCGCTACCGCCAGTTCCACCAGCTCGGTGCCGAGGTCCTCGGGGACGAGGGACCGACGTCCGATGCGGAGGTCCTGCTGCTGCTGCTGCGCTTTCTCGGTGAGCTCGGATTTCGCGACCTCGAGGTGCTGCTCAACACGGTCGGCGACGCCGCCTCGAGGCAGGCCTACGGCGAGGCCCTGCGTGCCTATCTCGAGCCCTACCGCGACCGCCTGGGGGAGGACAGCCGGCGGCGGCTGGTGAGCAACCCGCTGCGCATCCTCGACACCAAGGTGCCGGCCGAGCGCGAGCTGTTGGCCGACGCGCCGGCCCTCGGCGACTGCCTTTCGCCGGCGGCCCGCGATCACTTCGACGAGCTGCGTCGCCTGCTCGACCGCTTCGCCATCGGCTACTGCCTCGACGATCGCCTGGTGCGTGGCCTCGACTACTACACCAAGACCGTCTTCGAGATCGTCTCCGGTGAGCTCGGGGCTCAGAATGCGGTTTGCGGCGGTGGCCGCTACGACCGCCTGATCTCCGACCTCGGCGGTCCGGAAGTGCCGGGGATCGGCTTCGCCATCGGTCTCGATCGCCTGGTCGACATCCTGCCTCAGAAGTTTCGTCAGCGCGCCGCCGGAGGGCAGCCGGTGGTGGTGGCGGCCCTCGGCGAGGTCGCTCCGGAGCACGCCATCGCCGCCGCCGAGGCGCTGCGCGGCGCCGGCGTCGCGGCAGTCGCAGAGCTGGTGTCCCGTTCCGTCAAGGCGACCCTCAAGCGGGCCGACAAGAAGGGTGCCCGGCACGTCGTGTTGATCGGTGAAGAGGAGGTCGAGGCCGGCGTCGTCACCTGGAAGGATCTCAGTCGCGGCGAGCAGCGCCGGCTGGCGATCGCGGTTCTGCCGGCGGAGATCGGTGGTGCTTGACGCCAACTCGACCCGCATCGTGGTCGGGCGAGGTGAGCTCGAGCGGGGCGCCGAAGTCCTCGGCGATTGGCTGCACGGACGCACCGTCTTCGTGGTGTCCTCGCCGCGGGTGCGGGCCCTCCACGGCGGCCGCTTGCGCTGGCTCGACCGGGTCGCTGCCCGGCGCCATGACCTCGAGGTACCGGAGGGCGAGGCGGCCAAGACGGTGGCGGTCGCCGAGGGGCTGTGGAATCGCATGCTCGAGGTCGGTGGCAAGCGCGATAGCCGGCTGCTCGCCTTCGGCGGCGGCAGCGTCGGCGATCTCGGCGGATTCGTCGCCGGCTCCTTCCTCCGCGGTATCGAGTTCGCCCAGCTGCCAACCACCTTGCTGGCCCAGGTCGATGCCGCCCTCGGCGGCAAGACCGGCGTCGACCTCGCCGGCGGCAAGAACACCGTCGGAGTGTTCCATCACCCCTTCGCCGTGCTGAGCGATGTCGAGGTGTTGTCGACGCTGCCGCCGGCAGAGCTGCGCTCGGGGCTGGTCGAGGTGGTGAAGATGGCCTTCCTGCTCGATCTCGACCTGCTGGCGCGGGTCGAGCGCGATCTGCCGGCCCTGCTCGCCGGGGAGGCGAGTGCCCTCCTTCCGGTGGTGCAGGCCGCGGCGGACGCCAAGATGGCGGTGGTGCGAGACGATCCGCGCGAGGGCGACCGGCGCCGCCTGTTGAATTTCGGCCACACCTTGGGGCATGCCCTCGAAGCCGCCCTCGGCTACCGCACCCTGCGCCATGGTGAAGCGGTCGCCTACGGCATGCTCTTCGCGCTGCGCCTGGCCGAACGTCGCGGCCTCGACGGCGCCGCGGCCGACCGTTTGCGGCAGCTGCTGGCCGCCTTCGAGCTGCCGCCGCTGCCCGGCGGCGGACGTTTGGTGGCGCGCGATCTGGTGCGCCGCATGGGGCGCGACAAGAAAGCCGTCGAGGCCGGCCTGGTGTGGGTCTTGCCGGCGGCCCTCGGCGCCGGCCAGTGTGTCGCCGACGTCAGCCCTCGGGAAGTCGAGGCGGAGCTCGCTGCCTTCCTCGCCGCAGGATCTCGGGGCTGATTCGGTGTTGTTCGGGAAGCCATTCTGCTAGAAGGATTTGCGTGCCGGCAGGGTGCCCTCGCTGAGCTATAATCGAGTCCCATGAAGGTCCTTTTCGGTCGGCCATCGATTACAGGCCGGCGGCGATGAGCGACACCCGCGGATCGGCGAAGCGTCGCTTCAAGCTCGAGCACGTGCTGTTTCTGGCGCTGCTGCTGTCGGGCAGCATCCCGCTGCTCCTCAACAGCGTCTGGCTGATGCGCCAGAACCGCGGCATGCTGGAGTCCCAGGAGCGCGTCGCGCTGGCCTCCTCCGGTCAGCTCCTGTCGCAGCGCATCGACTCCTTTCTGGACGGCTTCCGGCGGCAGCTGGTACAGCTCGGGGAGGGCTTGCTGGCGGCCGAAGGTCAGCCCGGCGACGAGCCCCTGCGCCAGGCCTGGGTGCGCAGCTATCTGCGCTCGGTGGCGGAAAGCCGCCGCGAGATCCTGGCGATCCGCGTGCTGGACGCTCGTGGCGTCGGGCCGACGGTCGAGCCGCGCGATCTTCCGGCCGGCGCCGAGGACGCCCTGCGGGCCGCCTACCGGCGCGCCCGTCAGGGCACCGGAGAGGTCTACGAGGTGGTCCGTCTGCCCGGCCAAGACGTGCCGGTGACGGTGCTGGCGGTGCCCATCCGGCGGGACGCCGGAGAACCTCGCTTGGTGGTCGAGGCGCTCCTCGAGCTCAGTCCCCTGAACGAGGTCTACGGCGAGCCGGCGGGCGAGCCCGCCGGCGGCGATGGCCTCGCCGGCCAGAGTGTCTTTCTGATCGGCAAGTCCGGCGAAGTGCTGTGGTCGCGCGGTGCCAGCGCCGAGGTCGAACGGGCGTTGGTCGAGTCGCGGCCGGTGGTCACCTTCTGGGATCGTCCCCTGGCCCAGTCGTCCCAGTACTCGGCCGAGGTGCAGGGCAAGCGGCGCGAGATTCTGGTGCGGATGAGCCCGATCGACGAAGCCGGCTGGGTGCTGGTGGCCCAGCGCCCGCTGGCGCGGGCCTTCGACGAGATCGACCGCATGGTGCTGCGCACCGCCGTTTCGTCGCTGGTCCTGGCCCTGCTGGCGCTGTTCTTCGCCGGGCTCTTCGCGCGCCGCTTCGGACCGCCGATCGAACGCCTGGCGGAGGCCACCGGCGAGATCGCCTCGGGCCGTTTCGACGAGCGCGTCCCGGTGGCGGGGCTGTCCCTCGAGATGCGCGACCTGGGCGAAGACTTCAATCGCATGGCGGAGCACGTCGAGTCCCACGTCGCTCGCCTGCGCCGTGCCGCCGAGGCCAACCGCGAGCTGTTCATCGGTACCTTGCGGGCTTTGACGGCGGCGATCGATGCCAAGGATCCCTACACCCGCGGCCACTCCGAGCGGGTCGCCGCCGTCAGCCGGGTGATCGCGGCCCGCCTCGGTCTCTCCGAGGAGCAGCAGCAGTCGGTGTGGATCTCGGCCCTGGTTCACGATGTCGGCAAGATCGGCATCGACGATCGGATTCTGAAGAAGGGCGATGTGCTCACCGAGGCGGAGTTCGAGGAGATGAAGCGTCACCCGGTGATCGGGGCCGAGATCATGGAGTCGATCGAGCCCTTGCGCAACTCGCTGCCGGCGATCCGCTGGCATCACGAGTGCTGGAACGGCCGCGGCTACCCGGACGGTCTGCGCGGCGAGGGCATTCCGCTCGAGGCGCGTATCGTCTCGGTGGCCGACACCTTCGACGCCATCACCACCAATCGGCCCTATCAAGAGGCCTACACCCTGGAGTTCGCGGTCGAGACCATCACGCGCTTGGCCGGGTCACGATTCGATGCCAAAATCGTCACCGCCTTCTTGAAGGCCTACGAGTCGGGGGAGATCGCCGTTTCGCCGGCGGCCCGTGCGGCCACCGAGGACGAGGTCGGCGGCGCACCGCAGGAAGAAGTCGAGTTGATCTCGAGAGTTTGGCAGCGGGACGAGATCGACGAAGCCGAAGAAACCGTTGCTGCCATTTCCTGAGGAACCGCCCTTGCCTTTCGAATTCACCCTCGCCAACCTCCTCGCCGACACGGACCGCACCGTGGGCGTTTTGTTTCTCGACGACAGCGGCGAGACCGTCGACCTGGCCTGTGCCGACTACAGTCCTTACGACATGAAGGTGGTGGCGGCCTACCTCGGCATCTATCTCCGTCAGGTGCGCTCGACCGTCGACAGCGCCGCCGCCGGGGAGCTGGCCAGCATCCACATTTCGCGCTTCGGTCTCGAAACCCTGGTGCAGCTACTGCCGGACGGCTATGCCCTTGCCCTGGTTCAGCGGCCACCGGTGGTACTGGCTCAGGCGCGGCGGGCCCTCGAGCGGGCCGCCGACGAGATTCGCCGCGAGGTCTTCGCGGCGCCCCAGGGCGCCTGAGCCCTCCTTGCCACGCCCCGGCGGCGCCGCCATGAGATCCATCCTTCGAGACCCCCGCCGTCGGGCCCGGGGCCGGTAGCCGTGAGCGTCCGCTGGCTGCAGCTTCAGGGAGTGCTGCTCTTCGGTTTCATTCCCCTGGTGTTGTTCCTCTTCGTGAGTCATCCCGAACCGCTCGCCGCCAGCCTGGTGGCGGGCGTGGTCTTGATGCTCGGTCACCGCTTTCTGGCGCGTCCCTACATGCGACGGGCGGCGCCCCGGAAGTGTCTGTGGTGCAACCGGGGCCTGACCTCCGAGAACCCAACGGACGACATCGAGGTGCTCGCCCTGCAAGCCGGTGGAGGAGCCGTCGAGGCGCGCTTCTGCCGCCGTCACCGGCCCTCGGGCGAGCGCTTCTTCCGCTTCGTCGAGGCCTGGCGGTGGCCCCTGAGGCTGGGCATCTTCGTGCCCTTGCTGTTCCTCCTCGGCAGCCTGGCGGTGGCTGCGGCTGGCGGCCCTGCTCCCGTCGAAGAAGCCACCGGCGTGTTCCGACTGGTGGTCGGCCTGACCGTCCAGACGGCCGCCCTCGGGCCCTTTCTGGGGCGCCTTTCGGCGTCTCCCGTGAGCGTGCCGTTTCCGGTTCACAACTTCTTCTTGCTCGGTGTCGCGGCCCTCCTCTGGGTGTTTCGCATCATCGGTCTATGGTGGATCGTGGCGGGCTCGAGGGCGCTTCTTTTCTGAAACCGAGAGAGCCATCGACGGCAAGCGGTCGATTGAGCTATCCTCTTGGCACCATGTCAGATAAGAAATCCGCCAAGCCCGCGGCGCGGTCGTCGCGGCTCGACCGTGTCCTGAACTGGATCGAGGTTGTCGGCAACAAGCTGCCCGATCCCGCGCTGCTCTTCGTCTTTGGTCTGATCGCCGTCTGGCTCGCTTCCTGGTTGCTGTCCGGGGTCCGTTTCGACGACATCGACCCGCGCACCGGCGAAGCGATCATCATCAACAATCAGCTCACCGGGACGGCGCTGGCCACCTTCTTGTCGGGCATGGTGCAGACCTTCACCGGATTCCATCCCCTCGGGGTGGTGCTGGTGGCGCTCTTGGGTGTCGGTGTCGCCGAGCACACCGGCTTCATCAACGCCGGCCTCAAGGGGCTGCTGAGCTTCACCCCCAAGGCTCTCCTGACCCCCATGCTGATTCTCGTCGCCTGCGTCAGCCACACCGCCGCCGACGCCGGCTACGTCCTGGTGATTCCCCTCGGGGGCGTGATCTTCTACGCCGCCGGGCGCCACCCTCTGGCCGGCATCGCCGCCGCCTTCGCGGGGGTCTCCGGGGGCTTCAGCGCCAACTTCATTCCCTCCGGGATCGATCCCTTGCTCCAGGGCTTGACCCAGGCGGCGGCTCAGATCATCGATCCGGCGCGTGAGGTCAATCCGTTGTGCAACTGGTGGTTCACCTCCGCATCGACGGCCCTGGTGGTCTTCGTCGGCTGGTTTCTCACCGACAAGGTGGTCGAGCCGCGCCTGTCGTCGACTCCCGTCGAGCTCGAAGAGGGGGAAGAGATTCCTCAGCTCGAGTCCCTCGAATCGAATGAGCGCCGCGGACTCTGGATCGCCCTGGCGAGCGTTGCCGTCGCCGGCATCCTGCTGATCATCGCCACCGTGCCGTCGGATTCCCCGATGCGGGCCCCGAACGGCGAGATCACCGCCTTCGCGGCGCCCTTGATGCAATCCATCGTGCCGCTGATCTTCCTCTTCTTCCTGCTGCCGGGTGTGGTCTACGGCTACGCTGCCGGCACCATTTCGGGCAGTCGCGACATCATCCAGGGGATGAGCAAGGCGATGGGGACGATGAGCTACTACATCGTCATGGCCTTCTTTGCCGCCCTCTTCATCGCGGCCTTCGGATCCTCGAACATCGGCGCCTTGATCGCCCTCAAGGGGGCTTCCTTCCTGCAGGCCCTGGGGCTGCCCGGACAGGTCACCATCGTCGGCATCATCCTGCTCGCTGCGGTGGTCAACCTGCTGGTCGGCTCGGCGTCTGCCAAGTGGGCGCTGCTGGCGCCGATCTTCGTGCCCATGCTGATGCAGCTCGGTATTTCGCCGGAGCTCACCCAGGCGGCCTACCGGGTGGGTGACTCGACCACCAACATCATCACCCCGCTGATGCCCTACTTCCCCCTGGTGGTGGTGTTCGCTCAGCGCTACGTCAAGAAGACCGGCATCGGGACCCTGGTCTCGATGATGCTGCCTTACTCCGTGGTCTTTTTGATCATCTGGACGGTCTTCCTGATCGTCTACTGGGGCCTCGGACTGCCTCTCGGTCTGCAGGCGCCCTACACCTATCCCTGATCCTCGATCCGGGGTCTTCCCCCAGGGAGGAGAGCTCTCGAGCCCGCCGGTCGGCGGGCTCGAGCCTTTTCTGGCCTGCGGATTGGGGTGCGCTGGACCTTGCGCCCCCAGATCTGGTGAGCAGCTCGGCCTCGCGTCATCGACGCTGGACCGGCTCCATCGAAGAGGAGTCCGCCCGCCCTGCAGGAAGCCGCGGAGCGACTCCTCGGCTTTCCGTCAGGGATCGGTGCTGGGGCGCGGTGCGGTCGAGTCGGCCGCCACGGCGAAGAGCCCGGCCGCCAGGGCACTGCCGAGCAGATTGCCGGCGGCGATCAGAATCCAAGGGGTCTGGAGGCTCGCCAGGTGAGCGCCCTCGAGGCCGTAGAGCAGAAGGAAGTCGGGCGTGGCGCTGGCTTGGGCGAAGAGGGCGAAGGGCACCACCAGGAGGTGGCTGGCGAGCAGCGAGAAGCCCACCAGAACCAGTGGGATGGTGGCGAAGAGGGAGCCGGCGATGCGATCGACCGGGCGTTCCCCGTTGCAGAAGTACTCGCGGGCGCCGAACACCAAGGCGCCGGCGATGGTGGCGCGAAGCAGTACCGCTTCAACGGTGAGATCGGCCTGCACCTCGGCGAGGCGGAGGAGGGCGGCGGCAAATCCCTCGAAGAGGGCGAGGCGCAGGGCGAGGGCGAGGGAGACCGCCACCACCAGGGCACCCATGGCGTTGCCCACCAGCACCGCCGCGAGCTCTCCCAGAGAGGTTTCGCCTCGGGCTGACGAGAGGCCGAAGAATCGCCCACCGCAGGCCATGCCGAGGAGCAGACATCCGGCGAAGGCGAGGGCGGCGAGCAGGCGCGCGACCCCGAGGGGAAGAATCCAAGGCGCGACGGAGAGAATCCAGGCGGCGAGCAGGGTGCCAGCGGCGAGCAGGGCGCCACCGAGCAGAGCTTCTGGCAGGGTCGCCGTCAGTACCCGCCGGTCACCGACGAGGCGCCGCAAGATCGGCCGGAAGGTCCTGATGGATTGAGGTGATTCTGCAGCACGCGAGGGGAACGGATCGATCATGATAAACCTCCAACGAAGAAGAAACGCGCCCCGATAGGGCGAAGACTCACCGATCCGGGAAATTTCCGGCGTCCATACTCATGTGGTCACTGGGAGTATGTCATGAATTTTGAACAAATGCTCATCCGAAAGCGTTTCGAAAGCCAAAAGAGGAACTATCGAGTCGGCGGCATCGTCCTCTAGGATGGCGCTCTATAGAGGCCAAGTCCCTTTTTTTGAGGGCGCTAGGCGGTCATCGCCGGAGAATCGGAAGTTCCATCGGTGGCCGTCCCGAAACGGTAATTTCTGCACGCCTTGCCGATGGCTGTAGGAAATACGACGGCGGAGGACGAATCGTTGCGCAATCAGCCCTTGCTGACCTCGGTGACCCGGATCTGGGATCTCGCCGACGGTGACTTCGACACCGCCGGACTGCCCGAGTCCGAGTGGGAGACCGGCGATTACGTGATCGGCGAGTGTGTGTCACCGCCGGGACCGAAGGCGGCGGTCGAGCTGGTCGGTGGTCGGCAGGTCGACGTGTTCGACGGCGACCGCATCGTCGGCGCCTTGGGGGCCCGGCACTCGCTGCTCGAGGCGGTGGGCGACTGGACTCTGGTGGGGCCCGATCAACGCATGGATCTGTTGGCCAGTGGCGGGGTCATCGGTCGTCTGTCGTCGCGCGCCGTGCGGCGGCGTCCTCAAGTCGCCTTGAGCTACCGCGGCCACGTCTTCCGCGATGGCTGGAAGGTTCGAATGCGGGACTTCATCACCCGCTATGCCGACGGCGCACCGGCGACGCCGCCCTTCGTGTTGATCGCCGGCTCGTCCTGGGCCGGCGGGCGGGCGGAAGTAGCCCAAACGGTGGTTCGCAGCCTCGGCCGTGCCGGTGAGCGGGTGGTCGCTCTGCGCTTGACCGGCGTCGGTCGCCATCGCGATGTCCTGGCGCTGCGCGATGCCGGGGCGGTGGCGAGCTTCGACATGGTCGATGTCGGCCTGCCCTCGACGGTTTGTCCGGCCGGCGAGTATCGGGTCGCCCTCGAAGGGCTGTTGCAGAAGCTCGGCGAGTGGAATCCGACGGTGGTGGTGGCCGATGTCGGACCGTCGCCCCACGAGCCCTACAACACCGGCCTCGCCATCGATCGTCTCGGTGGAGCTCTGCGGGCGACGGTGTTGTGCGCCAACGACGCCTACGCGGTGGTCGGGCTGGTGCAGTCCTTTGGCCTGGCGCCGACCCTGGTGACCGGCCCGGCGACCTACACCAGCGCTGGCATCTCCCTGGTCGAGAAGCTCACCGAGATCCAGGCCTTCAACGTCCTCGACCGGCGCACCGCCGGAGAGCTGCTGACGGTGCTGCGCTCAGCCCTGGGGGCGGAAGGCTGCGAGGGCGGCGACCAGGCCGTCGACGGTGGCGCGGTCGGCCTCGACGGTGGGCGCGACCCCTAGACGACGCAGGGCTCGGCTGGTCACCGGGCCGATGCTGGCGGCGAGCAGCGAAGGCCGTCGGCTCGGCCAACGGGAACCGAAGAGACCGCGAAAGTTCTGTGCGATGCGTGGGCTGGTGAAGGTCACCCAGCCGAGAGGTCCGTCACCGAAGAGCTGCCGGGCCCGGTCGGCGCTGTCCGGCGGGATGATTTTTCGATAGGCCTCGACCTTGGTCAGGCGGCCCGCATGGGCCTCCAAGGCGGCGGCGATGGCAGGGCGCGCATCGGCGGCTTGGGGCAAGACCACGGACGCCCCGGCGACCTCGGGCGCCAGCTCCTCACCGAGGCTGACGGCGTCGGCGCGAGTCGCCTGGAAGGCGACCGGATAACCGCGTTCCTCGACATGTCGTGCTGTGGCGGCGCCGACCACCGCGATCGCCGGCCGTCGCGCGGGTGTGGCGGGCAAGCGGTCGAGGAGGGCGTCGACGGCGTTGCGCGACGTGAACACCCACCAATCGAAGGTGCCTTGGGCGGCCTGTTGTGCGGTCTCTGCGAGGAGCTCCGGCTGGCGTGGCGGCACCACTTCGATGAGCGGCAGGAGGTGCGGCTCGGCGCCGGCCCGTCGCAGCGCCTGGGCGAGCTCCGGCGCTTGATGGAGCGCCCGCGTGATCACCACGCGGCGCCCAGCGAGGGGTTTCAAGGAGCCCGTTCCAGGCGCTCGAGCACGCTGTCGGCGCCCTGGCGTCGCATCGCCGCGACGCAGTCGCTCGCCACCTCGTCGGGATCTAGGCCGCGGGCCTCGCCGTCAGCGCTGTGGCGGCCGTCGGGAGTTGCCAGTCGGTCCCGCAGGTGCAGCTCGCCGTCGGCGCTTGCCGTAGCCCACGCTGCCAGCGGCAGTGTGCAGTCGCCGCCGAAGGCCACCACCACGGCCCGTTCGGCCCGCGAGCAGCGGGCGGTGACCGGATCGTCGAGGTGGGCGCACCAGTGGGCCGCCGGCGAGCCGGCGACGGCTTCCAGGGCGAGGGTGCCTTGGCCCGGGGCCGGTAACAGCACCTGCGGATCGATGGCATGAATGTGAGTCCCGGAGACGCCGAGGCGGTGGAGGCCGGCGGCGGCCAGGATGACGCCGTCGACGTTCGGCTCTCGGCCCTTGCGTAGGCGGGTGTCGACGTTGCCGCGCACCGGAACCACCTCGAGGTCCGGCCGTCGGCGCAGAATCTGCGACCGGCGTCGCAGGGAGCCGGTGAGCAAACGCGATCCCGGCGCCAGGCCGTCGAGGTCGCTGGACAGTTCGCTCACCAGCACGTCGCGCGGGTCGGCCCGGGGCGGGTAAGCGACCACCGCGAGGCCCGCCGGCAGGGTGACCGGCAGGTCTTTGAGGCTGTGAACGGCGAAGTCGAGGTCGCCGCCGAGCAGACCGGCCTCGAGATCCTCCGTGAACAGCCCCTTGCCGCCGACGGCGGCGAGGTCGCCGCGCCAGCGATCGCCGCGGGTCACCATCGGCACCAGCTCGACCTCGAGGCCCGGAACCCGGGACTCCAAGGCCCGGGCGACCTGGCCCGACTGGGCCAGGGCGAGGGCGCTCTTGCGGGTTCCGAGGCGCAGCGGCCGTGACGGTCGAGGGGTGGATTCAGTCGTCGCCATCGAGACGGAAGAGCTCGCGCACCAGGTCGAGGTCCGGCAAAGCCCCGGGACCGCCCTTGCCGCGCAGATGGGCGCTCGGGTTGTGCAGGATCTTTCGCACCAGCGAACGGGTCAGCCGATCGAGGTCCTCGTGGAGCTCCCTGGGAAAGCGTTGGCGGGCACCTTCCAACTCGCGCTGCCGGATCGCCTCCGCCTGTTTCTGGAGGCGTGCCACCAGCGGCTCCGCTGCGAGCGAGCGGAACCAGTTGAGAAACTGCTCGAGCTCCTCGCGCACCAGCTCTTCGACCTGGGGCACCTCCTCGCGGCGCCGCTTGAGGTTGCGCTGGATGAGGGTGTCGAGAGAGTCGATGGTGTGCAGAAAGATGTTCTCGCGACGGCCGAGGGCCGGGTCGATATTGCGCGGCACCCCGAGGTCGATCAGGAGGAGCGGACGGTGGCGTCGATGGGTGAAGTCGGAGCTGCGCAGCAGCGCTTCGTCGGAGGACGTCGTGGCGACCACCAGATCACATTCGGCGGAGCGCGCCGCGAGGTCGCCGAAGGGCACCGGCACCACTTGCGGGATCTCCTCCTGAAGCCGTTCGCTGCGGGTCGCGGTGCGGTTGGCGATCTGCACCGATCGAGCGCCCTTTTCGATCAGGCTGTGGCACACCAGGCGAGCCGTCTCTCCAGCCCCGAGGACCAGGATGCGGAGATCCTCCAGGCGGTGAAAGATATTGCGGGCGAGCTCGACCACCGAGTAGCCGAGGGAGACGGATCCGGAGGCGATGCGGGTCTCGGCTCGCGCCCGGCGGCCGGCGCGGGAAGCGCAGAGCTGGAGCTTGCCGAGGAGGGGGCCGGCGGCCCCCACGGAGCTCGCCAGTTGGGCGGCGCTCTTCACCTGGCCGAGAATTTCCGGCTCGCCGAGAACCATCGACTCGAGACCGCTGGCGACCCGCAAGAGGTGGGTGGCGGCTTCATCGCCGCCCTTGACGTAGAGGTGGCCGGGCTGCTCGAGGAGGGGATTGCGGCGGATGAACACCAGGTCGAGGGCGGTACGGTAGGCGGTCTCCGGGTGTCGCGCCACCACATAGGCCTCGGTGCGGTTGCAGGTCGACAGCAGGCAGGCCTCGGCGATCTCCTCGCGAGCCAACAGGTGAACCAGCGTTTCGGTGGCCTCTTCCTTGTCGTAGCTGACCTTCTCGCGCAGATCGATCGGCGAAGTCCGATGATCCGTGCCAACGAGCAGAAACGGGAGATCCGGAGGGTTCATCACGGGGCGGAGTTCCTAGAGGGCGCCGTGGAAATCGACCATGAACATGCGAACCGCCAGCAGCGTGCCGAGAATGGCGGTGAAACCGATCAGGCTGGCCACCGCCAGATGGCGGCCCTGCCAGCGGCCCGAGCGGCGCAACAGCAGGACTCCACCGTAGAACAGCCAGACGGCGATGGTGGCGAGGATCTGGGGGTCCGCCAGCCAGCCCTGGCCGCGACGCTCCGCCCAGAAGACTCCCAGGCCGATGGCGCCGGCCAGCGACGCGAAACCGATCTTGGTGGCGCCGGCCAGCATGTTGCCGAGGGTCTCGAGGGGCGGCAGCTTGCCGAAGAAGGTGGTGAAGCGGCCGGCCTTGAGGTCGCGATAGAGCATCAGGAAGAGGAAGCCGTAGCCGGCGGCGACGACGAAGGCGGCGTAGCCGAGCAAGGCGAGGGTGACGTGCAAGCCGAACAGAGGATCGTGGAAGAGCTCACGGTTCGGGGGCGGCGAATCGCGCAGCAGGGAGGCCAGTAGCTGGAACAGGAAGGCCAACGACACCAGCCAGAAGCCGGTGGCCTTTTCGCGGCTCCGCCACTCGACGAAGAGGTAGACGGCGGCGACCGCCAGGGCGATCAGGGACAGCACCTGGGAGACGGTGACCGCCGGAAGCTGGCGCCAGCGGGCGGTCAGCACCACCAGGGCTGCCAGGTGGAGGAACAAGGTGGCCCGCAGCCAGGGAGCGGCCAACCGACCGGAGCGCCCGGGATCGGAGAAGAACAGATCGCCGTAGGCCACCGTGGCGATCAGGTAGGCCACCGGGAGCAGGACGTTGGAAGCTTCGAGAAACAGTTGCATGGCCGGGGTGCCGAGCCCGTGATCGCGGGCTCCGGAGGGCCCGTGGAGGGCATTGCGCGAACCGATCGAATGCTAGCAGAAACTCGCCTTGGCGCTGCTCGTCACCTCCTGCTACGATCCTCGTTTCGGTTCGCGGATGGTGGCAAGAGACGAGGAGTGTTCATGGCCAATCTGGTGATTATCGGGATGCAGTGGGGCGACGAGGGCAAGGGCAAGATCGTCGACCTGATCTGCCCCGCCTTCGATGCCGTCGCCCGTTTTCAGGGCGGCCACAATGCCGGCCACACGGTGAAGTTCGGCGACCAGCACTTCTCCCTCCACCTGATTCCTTCGGGCATTCTCCATCCCGAGATGCGCTGTGTCCTGGGTAGCGGCATGGTGATCGCTCCGGACGCCTTCCTCAGCGAGCGCGACGGTTTGCGCGCCGGCGGCATCGACGACCGCGACCGGCTCTTCCTGTCGAGTCGCGCGACGGTCTTGCTGCCTTGCCACGCCGCCCTCGACCAGGCCCGCGAGCGGGCCCGCGGGGATGCCGCCATCGGCACCACCTCGCGCGGCATCGGGCCGGCCTACGAGAGTCGGGCCGGGCGTTACGGATTGCGCCTGGTCGATCTGCTGGCGCCGGACCTCGAGGAGCGCCTCGATCGGCTGGTGGGCATGGTGGGCGGACACCTGGCGGCGGCCGGCGGTGACGAGCGCCTCGAGGTCGCCCCTCTGCTCGAGCAATGCCGCCGCTGGGCCGACGAGCTGGCGCCGGCGATCTGTGACACCGAAGCTCTGCTGGCGGGGTGGTTGGCCGCGGGCAAGGGATTGCTCTTCGAAGGCGCCCAGGGAACCCTCCTCGATCGCGACCACGGCACCTATCCGTTCGTCACCAGCTCGAACTGCACCACCGGTGGGGCCGCCGTCGGCGCCGGCGTGCCGCCGACCCGCATCGATGGTGCCGTCGGCATCCTGAAGGCCTACAGCACGCGGGTCGGGGCCGGTCCCTTCGTCACCGAGCTGCACGACGAAGCGGGCGAGTTTCTGCGCTCGCGGGGCAACGAGTTCGGCACCACCACCGGCCGGCCGCGGCGCTGCGGCTGGCTCGATTTGGTGGCCGGCCGCTTCAGCCAGCGCCTCAACGGCATCGATGCCATCGCCCTCACCAAGCTCGACGTGCTCGACGATCTCGACGAGATCAAGGTCTGCACCGCCTACCGCATCGACGGCCGGGAGACCCAGGAGTTTCCGGCGTCGTTGCACGATCTCGAGCGTGCCGAGCCGGTCTACCGCTCGCTGCCGGGGTGGCGCCAGGGGACGGTCGGTGCCCTCGAGCGCCGCCAGCTGCCAGCGGCGGCGCAGGCTTACATCGAGTTCATCGAGGGCGAGATCGGTGCAACTGTCGATCTCATCTCCACCGGACCTCGGCGGGAAGAGACCATCGTGTCGACGGAGGGTCCGTTGGCGGCGCTGCTCGGCGACCGGCTCGAGGGCGTTCTCGCGGAGCGCTCGGCTGGATAGCAGACGGCTGCTCGTCACGGAGTGATTTCAGGCGCCTGCCTCGCCTACGCGGTCGGGCGACGCAGATATCGTTCGCCTCGCCGCCGGCCGGCACCCCCGTCCAGGGCGGCCCCGTCCAGGGCGGCCCCGTCCAGGGCGGCCCCGTCCAGGGCGGCCCCGTCCAGGGCAAGCCCGACCTCGGCGCCTCTGCTGCCGCCTCAGCCTCATGCGGGGCTCCCCGACGGGAGCGTCGTGGAATAGAATTGTCGCCATGAATCTATTGAATGCTGGGCTCACTGCCGGTGGTCTGCGCCTGCCGGCTCTCACCGTTTGCCTGTTGACGTTGGCCTGCGCCGTGCCGGGCCAGGCCGAGCGCTTCGAGCTGGTCTTCGATGTTCCCCAGCCGCGGGGCTTCAGCCTGATGCAGGGCCGTCTCGAGATTGCCGGCGGCGCCGGCGGCCGTACGGATGGCTCCGACCGCCAGTACGAAGGGGTGGTGGAGAAGGTGGACCTCCGCCTCGAGGAGGGTGGCAAGAGCGTACTCTTCGCCTCCTCCGAGCCGATGGCATCGAGTGTCGTCCTGACCTCGTCTCGCGCCGGCGACCGGGTCACCATCGAGGCCCAGCTCGCCTATCTCACCTTGTCCGGAATGCAGATGCAGAAGGTTCGCCTGGAGTTTGGCCTGGCGGCCGGCGAGCTGCGCGGCATCTCCCTCGACCGGCTTGCGACGGTCCTGCCGCGGGCCGGCCGCGAAGTCACCGTCGAAGCCACCGTCAGCAACACCCAGGCGCCTCGGCGTTTGCGCCGCGGACGTGGCTCTGGGCCTCTCGCCCTGCGTCCTCTCTGAGGTCGCCGAGGCGCACCGGTGCGCCGGTGCGCGACCGTCGCATCATTCATCGGCAGCCCGACCGGCGCTTCAGCTCACTTCGCTAGGACCATGACTGCGTCGTACCTTCCCTCGGGGACGACCGCTCGTCGGCGGATCCGGGGACGAGCTCGGGCTGGCGGAGGAACAGCGGACGGTCGGTGAAGTTCTCGAAGCTGTCGAAACCGTCGGTCCGCCGGATCTGCTCGAAGGCGGCACTCGGACCGCTGCCGTTCAGCAGTCCCTGGCGAGCCGTGATCAGCCAGAAGTAAGGTGCCAGCTCCTCGAACAGCAGGGGGGCGAGGTTCTCCCCCTGGTCGAGATGCTGGCGGCATTGGCGGACCAGGCTGCCGTGACTCGGTTCTCCGGCGTAGCTGTCTTCCTGGCCGCTGGTGTAGATGAGCTGGGCGCCACAGTGGTGGGCCAGGACCTGGTGGAGGGCGAGCACCAGGCGGCGCCGCTCTCCCGGGGAGGCTTGCGAGCCGATCGGGGATTCCCAGCCATCGACGCCCAGCAGGTCGGGGCCCGGCGACCAGACGGTGAGCCGAGCCAGGGCCCCGGTCATCCACAGGCGGCGGGTGACCACGTCGTGGCGACGCAGGAAGTCGAGGGCTCCTTCGGGACCCGCGAACTCGAGGCGCCGCGGGATGTCACGGCGCGGGTTGCTGACCTCGATGCCGACCGCCGGCAGCTGGCCGCCGAGGCGTCCGATCAGCAGCGGGGCCAAGGTACTGAGCGGCGTGATGGTCTCGAAGAAGGCGAAGGTCGGGTGGTACGGCACTTCAGCTCACCCACCCGGCGTTGCTTTGGGTCTCGATGCCGCGCGAAGTCAAGAAGCCCTGCAAGTCCGGCGACAGGACGTCGACGAAGAAGGTCAGGCGAGCCCCCTCCCGGGCGGCGAAGCGCAGCACCTCGTCGGTCAGCTCGACGAGCTTGCGCCAGCCGGCGTCGGCCACCTTGCGGGCGCCCCGCTGGCCCGCCAGCACGGTGGCGTAGAGGCGCTCTTCGCCGAGCCGGGCGGCGACGTCGATCTCCGAGGCCTGATGGCCGCCGGTGACCTCGACCGGTTGGCCGAAGTAGGTGATGCGTGCACCGCGGGCCTGGAGGTGAGCGGCGACCTGCCCTTCGCGCAGGTGGCCGAGGGCGCCGCCGAACAGGGCCCGGGCGCGGCGCAGGTCGCCGACCTCGAGGGCGGTCAGCAGGGCGTCGCGGGCCCCCTCGAGGCTGGCCTGCAGGCGGGCCGCGCCGGGAACTCCCTGGCGGGCGAGGCCGGCGACCACTTCGATGACGTCGTCCATGGCCTCGCGAAAGCGCCCAAGGCCGTCGCCGGCCCCTTGCGTCTCGAGGGCTTCGAGCATCGGCACCGGCGCATCACGTTGAGACCAGATGCCGGTGGGAGCGCCGACCAGGGCGGCGATGGCGTAGTTGATGAAGCCTTCTACTCGCGAGCTGCTGGCGGCGCGGGTGAGCCAGGCTCCGATCGCCGGCGAGGCGACCTCTACGTCGAGTACCTGGCCGCTCCAAGCCACCACCGAGCGGGCGATCTCCGGCGCTCGCGGTGCCGTGGCCGCGCCGGCCAGGCCGCTGAGCAGAGCGCGACCCGGCTGCAGCGGCACGCGCGGCACCCCCAGGGAGCGGTCGAGGTGACGTGCCGCCGCCTCGCCGAGGGCGGCGGTCAGTCCGGCCGGCGTGTTGCGGAGGCTGGCGTTGAGCAGGACTGTTCCTCCCTGATGCGAAGCATAGGCCACCGGGGCGCCTTGCAGGAGGGTCGAGTTGACGAAGGCCAGGCGCGCCGGCGTCGGCCAACGACCGGCCCGCGCCAGGGCGATCAAACGCTGCAGAACGGCCGCGTCCACAAACCTCCCGTGGGTCCTTTGCAGCAGGCGTTCGAGACCGCGGGGGTCGGTTTCCGCCAGTTGCCGGGCCTGGCGGACGGGTCCCTCGTCGAGGGCCCGCTGAAGACCGACGTCGCCCTCGCCGACGGTGACCCCGGCCGGCCGACCGCTCTCTGCCCTCGGGACGACGTGCTGGCTGCTCACCGGTGGGTTGCCGGGGGCGGCCGGTCCCGGGCTCGTCGGTACCGTCACCACACTTTTTGCCGGCGGCTGAAACGGCGGTGCCGTCGGGGAGCGGAGCGCCGCCTCCCCGGAGGATCCCGGCGCGAGGAGCGGAACCGGCGTCTGAGGTCCGGGGGCCGCTTCTCCCCGCAGGCCACTGAGGGCGACCGTCGCTGCTGGTGCGGAGGCTAGGGGCGGCGGCGTCCAGGTCCCCGGGGGCAGGGCCGGGGGATCGATCTTGATCGCTCCCGGATTGCCGGGTGGAAGTCCGGCCGCGGTGGGGATGGGCCCCGAGGTGACGCCGATCGAGGGCTGGGCGGTTGGCGGGCCGCCGGCGATGGGGGCGTTGGGCCCGACGCCGCCGGGAATCGGGCCGGAGGTCACTCCCACCGAGGGCTGCGCCCGCGGCGCGCCCGCCGTCGGGTTGGCACTCGGCCCTCCCGCCGTCGGCGTGCCCGCCGGGAGCGGTCCCGAGGTGACGCCGATCGAGGGCCGGGCCGTTGGCTGGCCGCCGGCGAGGGGAGCGTTGGGGCCGCCGCCGGTGCCTTGCGAGCCGCCGGGAGAGGGCACCGCTGGGGACGTCACCCCGACCGAAGGGCGAGCCTGGGGAGCTCCCGGCTCGCCCGGAGACAGCGGTGTGGAGGGCGCGCCGGGATTGCCGCCGACCGGGGGGGACGGAGTGCCGCCGCCGGGAGCGGTGGGACTCGGTGGGGCACCGTTGTTCGGCACCGGGCCGGAGGTCACTCCCGTCGGATTGGTCGAGCTGACGGGGCCGGTCGGAGGGCTAGCGGTCGGTGCGCCTGGCGGCGGTGAGGCGGTGTTCTGATGACCGCCATTCGCTGCCGAACCGGGCAGGGCACCGCCGCGCGGACTCCGTTGGGGCCCGGGACCGAGGCTGCCGTCGGCGATGTCGACCCGCGCCGTGGTCGTCGGTGAGGGCAGGGCGAGGCGCTGACCCGCCACCAGCGGCGTGGAGTCCGAAAGCTGGGGGTTGGCGCGCAGCAGGCTCGCCGAGGTGGTGCCGTTCTGGGCGGCGATATCCGCCAGCGTTTGGCCGGCTTGCACGGTGACCGAGAGGGTTGCCGCCGGAATGGCGTTGGAGGAAGAAGGGTTGGCGCCGACGGGCTGGACCATGGCCGAGGCCTCCGGGTGTCATCGCGGGGTTTGTCGCCGATCCAGCCGTCCACGGCACGAGAAGCTTGCCATCGGGAGGTGGCCGTGACTGGACCACCGAACTCTCCGCGTCCAGCTTCATCGGCTGGCGAGAGAGCTCGAGCTCCCAACCTTCAGGGAACGGCCGCGAAGGGTGGGTGGCGGAGATAAACTAGTTTATTGAAATTTTTCTATAAAAGCAATGCGATGGCTGCGTTTTTTCACTCTTGGAAAGGTATGCAGGAATTGACACGAGCGACTGGATTCGATAGACATGCGCACCTGAGTTTCGCTCTACAGCCTGAGGGAGGGGGGATCCCGACTGGAGAGGAGCGATTGATGTTGAGACCAGAACGGAAGTCTTCGACGGTGGCCGCCAGGCCCTCTCGCCGCGAAGTGGATCCTTTCGATATCGTGCCGGCGCTCTTGCAGGCCGGTGAATTGTGCTGTCTGGCGGAGCGTGGTGTCCTCGCCCCGTCGGATCGCAGCCCGCTGTCCGCCATCGCCGAGCTCGCCACCGAGTTCTGCGCCGAAGAACGAGCCCTCGCCCTCGCCTCGCTGCAGAGAAAGGGGCTGCTGCCCGGTGGCGACGTTTTGCGGACCTTTGGTAGCGCCAGTGGTGGGGCCGTCCACGGTCGCGAGCTGCTGCGCGCCCTGGCGATCATCGCCCGACCCGAGGGCCGCTTGCGGATGGGCCTACGAAACGATGGCCGGGCGACCAGCACGGTGCAGCTCTATCTCGCCGGTGACGAGGCGGCGGTCGGCGAAGTCGTGGTGCTGCCGGCCCGTGAATCCCGGACGCGCGGGGTCGCGCTGCGGGTGGGGCCGCCGATCCGGCGGACCGCCCTGGTGTCGGCCCTTCACCAGAACCTCGCCAGCGAGGTGCCCGCGGCGCCCGAGTCCGCCGTCGCCCTGTGGCCCGCGATCGTCGAGTGGCTGGTGGCTCTGTGGCCCCTCGAAGATCGGCTGGCAAGAGCTCGCGAGGGTGGGGAAGTGGTGGCCTTGGCTCGGCGGCGCGCCCTCGCCCGCCTGACGGAAGCCCTCGGCGACGCCGGCCGCGGTCGCCAGGTGCTCGAGGGCCTCTGTGCGAGTGGGGTCCTCGATGCCGCGGACGGCAAAGTGCGACTCAGCCGCACCTATCGCCCTTGGGCCGAAGCCTTGCTCTCGGGGTGCGGGGTCGAGCTCGAGGCGAGTCGTTTCGGCGCCACGCCGGAGCAGGATCGGCGAGATCATCTGCTCTTCCTCGGTGCCTCGGACAACCGCGTGCTCTGCCGGACCGTTCCGCGACCGGAGCTGATGGCCGAGGGCATGCTGCCGGAAGGTGACATCGGAGACGAAGGCTGTCTTCTGCTGACCCACCTCGCCGGCGATCTGCTGGCCGCTCGTCTGCGTCAGCTCGTCATCGGCGACCCTTAGTCGCTGCGCCAATCCCCGCTTCGTCCCCGGGGCCCCTGAAGGGGCCCCCGGCGAGGGTGCCCGGCCGAGGGGCGCCCGGCCGAGGGGCGCCCTGAATGGGGTCGGTGGCTTCTGCCGGTGCGCCCGGATCGTTACTCGGGGGCCCTTGGCAGACGGCCCCGCGAGGCGTCGGCAGCGCAGGATGCAGCTCACTCCTGACAGAAGACGTATTGCCATCTTCATATTTTTGATATAGTTATATTCATATTGACGTTGGGAGGCCCAGCGATGAATTCTCCGAGGATCACTGGTCGTTCACCGGCGGCACCGGGCCTGGTGTCCTGGAGCGCCGAGGTGAGTCGTGCCGCGGAGAAGTCGGTCCATCATCCGGCGGCGACGGTCTTCGAAGCGGCGCCGAGCTACGGCATCTTCGAGCTTCTCGATCCCACCCGCGGCGCGAGCCAGCCACTGTCCGGCTTCTGGGCGCGCTTCCCGCAGCGGCCGACGGGTCCGTCCTTCCGCGTCTTGCAGCTCGACGCCGCGCCGCCGCTGTTCGCCGAAGTGGGGTTGCCGGCGCCGCAGCCGGACGCCGTCGAGGCCGGTACCGACGCGGGTCAGGAAGCGGACCCGCGCGAGTCCTTCTTCCGCCTCCTCGGCTTCGATTCGGACCGCGCCCAGCGCCTGGCTCGGCGCCACGGCCTGGTGCCGACCCTCGCCGATCAGGGGCCGCGCCTGAGCCAGCAGGCTCGCGCTCTCGCGGCCCGTGAATCGGACTCCGGCCGCTGGCTCACCCATCTCGAGACGGATCGCACCGACGATCAGCGCATGCCGTTCCTGCGCTCCCTCGCCTTCCTGCGCGCCCTCGGGCATCGCTGGAACGACGGCCTGCGGGCTCTGCGTCGACTCCTGCCTTAGGCGCAGGAACTGGACCTCGGGGAGCAGATCCGAAAGCGTCGCTCAAAACTCTGTTCGGAACGGATTCACAGAACCTTCACAACTCCTTGCAAGTGCAACAGGACTTTGTCCGCTGCACCGCGTAGCATCCGGGCGCTTTGCCGTCGGTGATCCGGCTCGGCGGCTTTTGTGAGGGCCTGTCGATGAGAGTCAGCACCTTTCTGGTCGTGATCTTTGCAGCCGGCGTCTCCCTGTCTGCGTTCGCCGATCCTCCGAAGGCGAGCCAAGGGGTAGCTCCGGCGACACCTCTGACCTTCGCAGAGCGTCACGTCCTGGCATCCCAGGCCTTGGGCGAGGAGCGGTACGTCGATGTGCGACTGCCGGCCAGCTACCGCCAGAGTGCCCCGGCTCGCTCCTATCCGGTGATCTTCGTGCTCGATGGCGAGCTGATCTTCGAGACTGTCGCGGCGGTCGCCGATCACCTCGCGGCGGTCGGACGCATGCCCGAGGCGGTCGTCGTGGGCGTGCCCAATCACACCGGCGATCGCTTGGGAATGTCGCCCAGGTTTCTCGGCCGAGACGGCAAGCCAAGTGGATTTGGCGGTCGAGAAGATCAGTATCTCCAGTTTCTGGAAGGGGAGTTGGTTCCCTATCTGGCCTCGAGCTTTCGCCTCGCCGACTTTCGCCTGGTGTTCGGCGTCTCCCCGACGGCGGCCTTTGCCCTGCACAGCTTTTGGCGCTCGCCGGAGCTGTTCCAGGTCCATGTCGCGATGGTGGCCGGAGGCAGCCTGGACAAGCTCTATCCCGAGGCCGGTTTGTTGGCCGACGCTCTGGTGGGAGCTCTCGAGCAGAAGCCAGATCGTCGGGCGTGGCTGTATCTGAGCTCGGCGGAATCGAACTTCCGGGCGCGCGAGGAGATCGGTACCGCCCTGGAGAGTTTCGAGAAGCGCCTTCAACCGTTCCTGGCCAAGGGCCTGGTTTTCCAGGCCGAGGTCGTCCCTGGTGCGGCCTACGCCACGGTGTTGCCGGCGGTGACCTCGGCGCTGAATCTGATCTTCCCGCCGGAGGAGTGGGATCCGCGCTATGTGTCTTTTCTCGATGGGGATGCTGCCGCGCTGGCCAATCTCGAGGCCCACTTCGACGCCCTCTCGGCTCGCTATGGATTTCCCGTCGTTCCGCTCGGAGATCGCTTCTTCAGCGTCAACTGCCTGCGCGGCCTCGCCTCGAGGTTGGACCGCCAGGGACGGTCCGAAGAGGCGCTCCAGGTGCTCCGCCGTTGGGTGGATCTCTATCCCTCGGACCCGCGTTCTTACCTCCATCTCGCCTTCGCCCTCGAGGCCTCGCAGCCGACCCAAGCTCTGACCGTCGGTCGGCAAGGGCTCGAGGTCGCCAGAAGAACGGCGAGCTCGGACTCGGACCGCTACGAAGATCACTTGCGATCCCTCGAAGAGAGCATCCTGAGCCGAAAGTCCGGCGCCTCGGCGGAGCCCTGATCTCCAGCGGGCCGAGTGGCTCTCCGAATGGCTGGCTCCAGCCGCGGCGGCCGCACGACCTGAACGCTCGATCCTGCTAGCAGGTTGCGGAAAAAGTCATCGGCAACCTGCGACTGAGCCCGGGAGGGCTCGGCGCCCCCGGCTCGGGGGGGGGCAGGCCCCCCCCGCGGGGGAGGTGGGCCCAAAAACCGGCGGGTTGGGGCGGGGCGGGGCGCGGTGTAAGGGGGGCGGTGGCCCCCACGGGAAAAAACGGGTGCCCCGGGGGGAAAGTAGCG
>JBCCHV010000019.1 GCA_039028635.1 Acidobacteriota bacterium | reverse complement strand
GCTGAAAAAGTCATCGGCAACCTGCGACTGAGCCGGGGAGTGCTCGGCGCCCCCGGCTCGGCGGCGGCAAGGCCGCCGCGACGGGAGAGGAGGCCCAAGAACCGCGCTTCTTGGGACGGAGCGGGACGCGTAGTCAGGGGCGCGTAGCCCCTCTCGGAAAAAACGGCTAGCAGCGCTGGAAAAGTCGCGAAGCGGACTTTTCAGCAGTCTGCTAGCAGGTTGCTGAGAAAGTCATCGGCAACCTGCGCCGCTGCGTCTGTTCTACTGGTTCGACTACTCGGTGGAGGAGATCGCGCAGACTCTGGCGGTGGCCGAGGGAACCGCCAAGTCCTATCTCCATCGGGGGCGCCAGCGCCTCCACCAACTGATGGGCGAGAAGGAGCGAACGCCGTGAAACCGACCTGCGACGACTTCGAGTGCATGATGGACCCGTCCGCTCCATTGACGGAACGGGAAAGAGCGTCCTGGGAGGAGCACCTCGAGGGCTGCGACCGCTGTGGGCGGCAAGGCGCCGCCCATGCCGCCCTGGCAGCCGCCTTCGCCGACCTGCCGGCGCCGGACTTTTCGCCCGCTTTCGACATTGCCTTGCGCCGTCAGCTCGAAGTCCGCCGCCGGTCGCCATCGCTCTGGCCCTCGTCGGCCTGGCTTCGCCCCTCCTACTCTTGCCTTCCTGGAGCCCCTTCTCGGTCCCAGGTTTGGAGTGAAGGGAAGGGCTCGCCAAGGGCCCGCCGGCCTCGTCGGACCGCCGCCGGCGGACCGATCAGGGAAAGCTTCAGCACTCCTCGCCGGCCTGCTTCTGCTTTACTCGAAGAACACCACGCCCGACCCCCGTCGCATGTCGTGCTCGAGGAGATCGGCCATATAGAGCAGCTCGTTCTCGTTCGGGGCGGCGCCGTCGCCCTGGCGGACGCTGTTCTCGGCGAAGGGCCGGGCGGCGCCCGCGAGGAGGTCGTCGCCGACCTCGGCGATCGTCCCTTGCTGCGCCTTGAGGTCGTCGCCGCGCATCCAGTCGTAGAGCTGTTCGATGACGCTGCCGGCCCCGAGGCGGCCGCCGCTGGCGCTGTCGATGGTCTCGTAGAGGGTGCCCGCCGGAGTGCCCTTGCCGAACTTGCCGATGGCGTAGTCGACGACGTCGCCGACCACCGCGAACATCTCCTTTTCGGAGTCGTAGATGCCCTTCAGGTCATCGATCGCATCGACACCACCGCGTAGCGTGGCGCCGAGGGTGAAGCCGAGGTCGCGCACCGCCAGGCGATCCCACTCGCGGCCCTGCGAGAAGGCCTCGGCGATGTGGTCCGCCAAGCCGTCGCGCTCGGCGCCGACGCCGATGAAGCGTTCGAGGGCTTGGCGCACCTCGGTGGCGTTGCTCTCGCCCCGGCCATGGAGCACTTCGCCGAAGAACTGCGACAGAGCGCGTTCATCGCGCGCCGGGTCGGCCCAGCCGGCGTCCGGATCGGCTTCGCCGAGGCCGGCCAGGCGGCTGATGATGGTGTCCGGCGGCCGCTCGCCGCCGAGCTGCTGCAGATAGCGGTCGACATCGGAGGAGAAGGCCCGTGCCAGTGCGTCCTCGACCTCGTGGCGGCCGAGCCAGTGCTCGGGACCGTCGGCGGCCAGGCGTTGGGCACCTTCCGAAAATGCCATGGCGCGGAAGTCGGCCCGCACCTCCGGCGAGGTGGCGAAGGCCTCTAGAAAGTCGGCCCGCTGGGACTGGAAGTTGACCCATTCGTTGCCCTGGACGACGCCGTCGATGCCGAGGATGTACTCGGGCACATCGCTCACCGCCAGGGCGTCGTGGAGGAAGGAGCGCATCTCCGCCGGTGCCAGCGCCAGGGAATCCTGCAGGTGGCTCATGGTGACCGGCAAGCGCGATTCATAGGACGCCATGCGCTCGATCAGGGCACTCGGGTCGGCCATCGAGCCGAGCACTCCGGCGATGGCGCGGGCGCTCGAGGCGCTGCCCTCCTGACCCGGACGGTAGGCCGGCAGGTATTGCTCGACGAACTGCTGCTTGAGGCTCTCGGAGCCGGAGGCGGCGACCAGCCGGCCGGCGACTTCGGCGCGCGGTCGATCGACCAGGAAGGGTGAAGTGACCGGGCGGTCGGCGGTCATCAGGCGATCGAGGGTCGCCTGCACCTGACCGCTGCCGGCTCCGCTGTCGGCAAGCGCACCGAAGGCACGGGCGACGCCGTCGAGCTGATCGCTCAGGCCGGGAGCGTCGATGCGGCCGAGGTTGTCGGTGGCGTAGTCGAGGATGTTGGCGATGGTGTCGGCGCCGGCGCTGCCGAGTAGGCGGTCGAGCTCCGCCGGCGGCAGGGCCTCGGCAGCTCCCGACAGCAGGTCGATGGCACGGCGGACGTCGCGTCCGCCAACCGGATCGGCGGTCAGGCGCTCGGCACTGTAGGAGGACAGTGCCCGACCGATCTCCTCGCCGCCGAGCTGACGCAGCACGTCTTGGCGCCAGGCCGGCTCGTCCTGCGAGGCGGTCAGGACGGCGTCGAGCACCGCCGCCTTGTCGGCCGGATCGGACTTCTGCCGCACCAGCTCGGCGGCTTCCTCGGCGGTGACGCCACCGGCTTCCTGGGGCGGAGCAGAGGGCGTCGGCAGGCTCGCCAAGAGGGTCGCCTCGTCGGCGGCCGAGTAGGTGTCCGTCACGACCGAGCTGTCGGGCGTGCTGCCGCCGACGGTCGAGGCGTGGTCGAGGCCTCCGGTGTCGACGCTACTTCCGCCGTCGATCACCGAAGTGCCGGTGGTGGGTTCGATGGTCATGGATACTCCTTCTATGGCTAACGGGAGGAGCCACCTGGGCGGTCCCAGCTGGGCGGCCCCACCTGGGCGGCCCCACCTGGGCGGCCCTTCCTGGGGCGGCCCCTCCCGCGATCGTTCGATACCTCAGGGTCGCCCTCAGCGGACGGCGTTTCGGATCTCTGACTGCATCGTCGCCACCAAGGCGCGGGCACGAACGGTGCTCGGCTGTTCGCCCTGGCGGTCTTCTTCGAGGGCCCGCACCAGATCATCGGCGGCCTCGACCAGGCGGCCCTGCTTCAGCCGCACCTCACCACGGTTGGCCAGTGCGGTGGTCGAGAAGGGATTGATCTCGAGGGCCCGACTGAAACAGCGGTCGGCCCGCTCGAGGCGTTCCTGACGCTGGGCGATGACCCCCAGGGCGGTGAGGAAGTAGGCGTCGTAGGGATCGAGGGCGAGGAGCCCTTCGAAGACGGTCTCGGCTTCGCCGAGCTGACCGTCTTCGAGGTGGGCATAGCCGACTCGGGCGATGTCGTACTGCTCTCCCTTCGAGATGCCCTCGAGCTCGCCGAGGGTGCGCTGGCCGAGGATGAACTGGCGCCCGGCCCGCGGGTCGAAGCCCACCGGGCGATCGTCGGCTCGACGCTGGCGGTGGCGTTGCGATCGTGCTTGGCTCATCGTTCCTCCTCAGTTGAGGACGGTGCCGGCTTGGCCGGCGCCGAGGGCCTGGTTGAGGGTGCCGAGATCGATCAGGAAGTGGGCCAGGCTGTGCACCGCTTGGGTGGCGCTGGGCAGGCTGGGGAACCACTCGCCGAGGCCGCCGAAGGGCGATCCGCCAGCCGGTGTCGTCAGCTCTGCGATGGCGTGATCGAGATGGATATAGGAAGAGAACAGGTCGCGGGTGGTCTCTGGAAGCCCGAGCTCGGCGAGAAAATCGTTGAGCTCGCCGCGCAGCTCATTGCCCCAGGCCGGTGATCCCCAGGCCGGTTTGAGACCGGCGTCGACCCAGTAGCGCTGTCCGCTGTCGAGGGTCTGGACATAGGCATTCTGCTCGCGATCGAAATGGGAGTCGACGATGCGACCCTTGGAGACGCCGTCGTGCTCCATCCAGAAGTCGACGTTCTCGCTCGAGCCACCCATCACGAAGGTATCCATCGCCTGGTGCTCGGCCAGATGGTCGGCGCGCCACTCGTAGCCATCGAAGGTGACTCCACTGGTCTCCGGGGACGAGGTGTTGATGCCCTGGATGGTCGCTCGGTCGCTGCCGTTGACGACGGTGACGTTCTCGAGCAGCGAGCGCCCGGTTTGGGAAGTGGTGTCGAGATAGACCAGGGTGCCGTCGCCGAGCTTGAGATTGCTGTCCCGGGTGAAGTCGAACTCGAGCTTCATCTGGTCGCCGTTCTTGGCGTAGAGGTGAGGGTCGCCCTTGATGTTGACCACCAGCTCACCCTGCGGATCGAAGATCTTCAGGGAGGCGCCTCGGCCTTCGGCCTCGAGGCGGTAGCCCCCGGCGGTGGTGATGGCACCGTTGTCGGCCACCTGGAGACCGCGACCCGCCGGAGCGCCGGCGAGGCCGACGGCCGGTGGTGGCAAGAACGCCGACGACGGCAGGGCCGAGTGGGCCGAGAACAGGTTGCCGGTGCCGCCGCCGGCGACGGAATCGAGGAGGTCGAGGGCGAGGCGTCCGGTGGCCGCATCGACCTGCGTCGGCGGGAGCCCGAAGTTGTTGATGTTGATGGTGATGTTCTGACCTCCGAGCTGGAGGTTCCCGATCGTGCTCATGGCTTCTTCCTTCCCTGCATCGGGGCAGGATTCGGTCGGTTCACCGGAGCCCTTGGAGAACGATGATTGATTGATATCAATAGAATTCATCAATGTCAATATATGTAGGTATTGCCGGGAGCCGAAGCAGAGAGAGGTTTTTCTTTATTCCATAACATTAATCTATTGACATTTATCTATGACTTGGTTAGGGTCCCGTCAGGTCGAAGCCATGCAGAACTCGAATCACAGACACGACGAGCCAAACCCTCGTCCTGTGCCGGCGTTGGGGACCGATGCCGGCCGTCCAGACCGACTCCGATCTTGGAGCCCAGGCTACCCGGAGCCCGCCTCGGAGCTTCGCGACCGGTCGATATGGACGCCTTTCCCCGCGGGGATCATTCGATTCCGCGGACCCCCCGGTCCCGTCACAGTCCGTGGCTGACCTGGCGCTCGATCGAGCGCGAGCGGCAGTCACCAACACCGGGTCTTCGGAAGGGAGGAAATCCTCCCGGAAGAGGCCGAAACCAAGGAGGAACACAGCATGTTTGGCAACTTGATTGGCGCAGTCTTCGGTGGTGGGGGCGGAGCCCTCTTCAATGCCATCGGACTGAGCAATCTGGGCAGCGCTTTCCTCAAGGCCAGTGGCCTCGGTGGCGTGCTGGACACCTTCACCCGCATAGCCGGCGTCGGACAGGCCTTCAACCTGACGGCGACGGTGGGGCAAGGCGTTCTGAACAAGCTCACCGGCCAGAACAACATCGCCGGCTACGGCTCGTTGCCGTCGCCGCAGGGGCTTTCGGGCCAGGACATCCAGGGACTCCTGGACAACCTCACCAACCCGATCAACGGCCTCGAGGAGATTCTTGGGCAGATCGAGCAGATGGTCCAGAACTTCACCGAGGGCGTGGGCGGGTTCGTGGACGCTCTGCTGCAGCTCTTCAAGGACAAGATGATGCAAGAGGAAGGCGATCTCACCGGATCCGAAGAGGCCGGGGGCTCGCAAGGCGGCGAAGGCGGCGAATCCGCCGAGGGTGCCGCCGGCTCGTCGGGCAGCGGAGGCGGTCGTCCGGCCACCGCCGGTGGCTGGGGTGATCTGCGCAACCACCCGATGGTGGTGCTGTTCTCCCGCGGCGTCGAAGCCTGGGAGAGCGGTCTGAAGCGCATCGCCGATGCCGACCCTTCGACACCCGAGGGAATGCAGGAGATCTTCCTCGGCCAGGCTGAGATGAACCGTGGACAGAACGCGATGACGGCGGCCTCGAACACCCTCAAGGCGCTGCACGCGACGATCCAGGCGATCACTCAGAACATCCCGAAGCAGAACGCTTAGCTTGATTGGGGCTTGAAACCATGGCACACCACGAGATCGAAGCAGTCCACGCGGAGCTCAGGAAGGCGATCGATGGCTTCCTCGAAGGGCAAACGCCGCACGAGGCGATTGGCCTGGACAGCGATCGGATTCTGGCGATGGCGCTCTATGCGCACGAGCTGGCCGATCAAGGACGCCCGGATAGTGCACGCCTTCTGTTACAGACCCTCGCCGGCCTCGAGCCGGACAACGCCTACCTTCATTCCTGTTTGGGCGCCCTGCAGATGCAGATGAGCGACAAGGAGGAGGCGGTGGTCTCGCTCCGGAGGGCCCTCGATCTCGACCCCAACGACATCGCGGCAGCCACCAACCTCGGCGAGCTCGCTCTCGAGAAGGGTGACCTGGAAAGTGCGGCTGCGCTCCTCGAGCGGGCGGTGACCCTCGATCCGGAGGGCCGCGATCCGCACGCCAATCGGGCGCGCAGTCTGGCGATGGTGGTGGTGGCCGTGGCCAAGGAGATCGAAGAGAAGGGCCCTGGCGCCCTCGACGAGATCCGAGCCCGCATCGTGCGCCTCGAAAACGAGGGGCACGCCTGATCCCGAGCGGGATCGGGTTCGAGCCAAGTCTTGGCGCGAGGCCCGCGGGCTCCCGACGGGATCACCCGCGGGCCTCGATGCCAACCCGAAGAGGCGCCGAAGGTTGGCGCCGGAACTGCCGAAAGGATGGCCAGCATGCTTCCCAGCCGGTCCCCTGGAGACCACCTTCCCAAGCTCCATCGGCGAGCCTTTCCCACCCTGACCCCCTGGCTGGCCGCCCCACCGGCCGACTTCCGGGCCCGCCTCAAGCGCCTCTCGGCCGCCCTGCGCAAGCCTGCCGCCGGGGCCGACCTCAATGCCGTCGCCGGGATCACCGTCGACGCACTCGATGAGCTCTACGGCCTGCGGGCCTCCCAATCCTTAGCCGGGCTCCGCTGAGCCAGGAGGATGCCAATGTCGATGACCACCGTCCCCACCGACCTCAAGTTTCCTCGCCAGACCGAGGGCTCGAACCTCAACAACGTCGACGTTCCGCTCGAAATCGATGGCGAAGACTTCTCTCAGCACATGACCGACCCTTCCACCGGTGGGGTCGAGGACATGGTCTTCTACCTCCAGCTCCAGATGCGCATCATGGCCGAGCAGCGCTTCTTCACCACCTTCTCGAACATCATCAAGGCGCGCCACGAAACCGCCCAGAACTCGGTGCGCAACATGCGCAGCGGCTAAGCCTTCGGGCAGCCGTCGTCCGGTGGATCCGCGGGCCTTGCGGGGCCCTTCGAGGGAAGAGGCAACGAGCGGAAAGGTTGGTGCCATGCCCGAGATCGAGCGCAGCGAGCTGATCACCCTGCTGGAAGAGTTGTGCCAAGCCCATCTCGAGCTCGGCCGCGTCGAGCGCGCCGACGAGCTCCTTCGAGCCCTCGAAGGGCTGGCGCCGGAGGCCGCCGCGACCCACTGGCTGGGTGGCCAGCTCGAGTTCTTCCGCGGCCGCTACCGGCGCGCCGAGCAGGCCTACCGCAAGGCCCTCCAGAAGCGTCCCGGCGATCGCACCCTGCGCGTCTTCCTGGGCGAGGCGCTGGTCGCCCAGCGGCGTTGGCGCGAAGCCCTGACAGTGCTCTCGGAGCTCATCTCCGAAGGGCGTTCGGATGTCTCCCACCGCTTTGCCGTGGCCCTCAAGACGGGCCTCGAGCAGGGCATGTTCCAGCGCGTCTAGAGCGGCAGGAGGAGTTGCCATGACGGTGAAATCGATCGCAGCCATCGCCGAAGCTCAGGGTGCCGCCGGCGCCGCCAGCGGCCAACGCTCCTGGTCGGTGCCGCCGGGACCGACCTTCGAAGCCTTCCTGTCGGCGGCCGAGCGGGGAGCGGAAGGAGCGGGCCGCGGGCCGCTGTTGCTCAGTGGTCCGGGGGGCGAGCGCTCCCTGGTGTCGCGTCCGCCGGAGGTCGACGCCGGCGAGGCGGCGCCCCCTGCCACCTCCTTCCTCGATGGCGCCGAGGAGAGCTTCGTGCAGCTCGAGAAGCTCCTCGGTGAGCTCGAGTCGGCGCGTCCCTACAGCCCCCAGGAGCTGCTCCGCATGCAGCTCGAGATCCACAAGATCACCCTCCAGATCGAAACCACCACGAAGGGCGTTTCGGAGGTCGTCAATGGCGCCAAACAGCTCTTCCAGCAGCAGATCTAGGGCCATGCGGAGAGCAACCCTGGGCCGGCTCGCGATCGTCTTCCTGGCGCTCGCCCTGGGCGCCTGCAGCGCCGAGCTCCTGCACGACATCCCGGAGGACGAGGCGACCCGCATTCTGGCGGTGCTGCAGCATCACGGCATCGAGGCCCACAAGGAGCTCGACGATGCCGAGGGCAACCGCTGGCGGGTGATCACCTCCCGCGGCTCCGCCGGACGCGCCTTCTCCCTGCTCGCCGAGTACAAGCTGCCGCGGGTACAGGACCGGCGTTTCCAGGACGTCTTCGGCAAGAGCAAGCTGGTGATGACGCCGATGGAAGAGCAGGCCCTCTACCTCGAAGCGCTGCAGGGCGAGATCGCCCACACCCTCGAATCCATCGACGGCGTGATCGACGCCCGCGTGCATCTGGTGCGGCCGAAGGTCGATCTCGCCGGCCGACCGGCCGGCCAGGCCAAGGCGTCGGTGGTGGTCGAGTATCAACCGACCTCCCAGGGATTGGCGCCGATCCAGAACGTCGAGATCCAGAAGATCGTCGCCAACTCGGTGGAGGAGATGACCCCGGAGCTGGTGGCGGTGGTGCAGAAACCGGCCTCCATCGCTGCGCCGGGGACTCTTCCCCTGAGCGACGGTAATCTGGTCAAGGTGGGGGCCTTGGTGGTCGAAGAGGGCACTCTGCCGACCCTCAAAGGCTTGATTACGCTGGCGGTCTTGATCATCGCCGGACTCGGGTTCGCGGTCTTCTGGCAGAGTCGCATGATCGGTGAGCTGCGCGACGAGCTGGTGGTCGAACGCACCGGTCTGGTGGCGACGCCGGAGGAGGCCGCCGAGTGAGCCTGTCGGCGGCGACCGCTCGCGGTCTGACGCAGGTCATCGGTCACTGGCTGGGGCCGGTGGCGGACGGCTCCGAAGGGCCGCCGCAGGAGGCCCCGGGCGCGGCGTCCGCCGGTTGGGTGAGCGCTCTCGAAGGGGTCGAAGGCGGCCTGCGATGGCGCGCCCTCGAGGCGTTGCGCCGCCGCCTCGACGACCCGCCCCTGGAGCGCATCGACAGCTCGTGGCTGGCGCATGCCTTGCCGGCCGATCCGCTGCTCCGCCTGTGGGCCCTCGATCGATTGCCAGAGTCTTTGCGGCGGCCGGTGCTGGAGCACCTCGACGACACCTCGAGAGCCTGGGCGGTGGGGTCACCGCCGCCCTGGTTCGAGGCTTGGTGGCAGCGTCGCTTGCAGCGCTCCCTGGCCTATCCGAGGGATTGGCCGGCGGCGATCGACCCCGCCCGGCCCTGGAGCTACCTCGATCGTCTGCCGGCGGGGGAGCTGCTGCTCCTGCTCGAGCGCTTCGGCCTGCGTGGACTGGCCGCCGGCTTGCCGAGGCTCGGTCATCGCGCCGCCCTGGCGGCGGTCTTTTCCCTGCCGGTGGCCCTGCGCGTCCTGCTGCGGCAGCGCGCCGCCGACGGCGGCAAGGCCTCGCCCGGGACGATGGGCGACGCCTCCCGACGGGAGTCCTCCGCTGGCGAAGGCGAAGCGGAAGCCTGGGGCGACCTGTTGCGGCGCGAGCTGGAGGCCGGCCGCGAAGGCCGCGAGGTGCCGCTCGTGCTCGCCCTCGAAGACCTCGCCGCGCAAGCTTCGGCGGGCGGTGAGGCGGCCGCTGGCCAGCGCCTGGCGCTGCGCCTGCCGCAGGTCTTCGGGCGACGTCTCCGAGAGCGCTTGGCGCAGCCCAATCAAACTCTGGTGGTGGCCGATGGCCGGCAGTGGCAGCGCTCCCTGACGATGGAGATCGGGCGCTTGCGGGCCCAGGGCCTGATCGGCGAGCTGCCGGGAGGTCCGTCGTGAGTCGCTGGATCAAGGCCGAGTACGTGCCGGCGGAGACGGCGTCGCCGACGGCGGCCCCGAGGGTCATCGCCGGCGAGATCTTCGCGGCGGAACGGCGCGCCGAGGAGATCGTGGCGCGGGCCGAGACCCGGGCGGTGGCGATTCTGGCGGCTGCCGAAGAGGAGGCCCGCTTGCGCAGTGAAGCGGCCGTCGAAGGCGTCACCGCGGCCTGCCTGGCGCGCTGGCAGGAGCGTTATGGGCGTTTGTCGGAGGCCCGTCGGGAGGTGCTCGAAAGGGCCCGACCGCAGGTCGTGGAGATGGCCCTGGCAATCGCCGCCAAGCTGCTGCGGCAGAGCCTCGAGATCGACCCCTCACTGGTCGAGGCGGCCTTCGTCGAGACCCTCGAGCTGTTGCCCCATCGCAGCTTTGGCCGGCTGGTGATGACGGTTCATCCGGATGACGCGGAGGTCGCCCGCGGGCTGCGTCAACGGCTGCTCGAGCGGCACCCGCGCTGGGAGGTCCTGAGCGTCGCCGTCGACGACGGCTTGAGCCGCGGCGGCTGTGTCCTCGAAACCGAGTTCGGGCAGATCGACGCCTCCCTCGAGACCCAGGCAACGGCGATCCGCCGGGTGCTGCTGCAGCCGGAGGACGAGGCGTGAAGGAGGCGGCGCCGGTGGTCGACCTGGGGGCCTGGCAGCAGCGCCTGGCGGGCCTGTCGCCATGTGACATCCGCGGGCGGGTGACGGACGTCACCGGCCTGCTCATCCGGGCGCGCGTCCCGGGGGTACGCCTCGGCGAGCTGTGCACCATCCATACCCCGCGGGTAGCTCAGCCGGTGAGCGCCGAGGTGGTCGGCTTTCGTGGCTCCGAGGTCCATCTGATGGCCCTCGGTGAAATGGAGGGCATCGGCCCCGACAGCCGGGTCTCGCCGGACGGCCGCACGCTGCGGGTGCCGGTGGGGGATGGCCTCCTCGGCCGGGTGCTCGACGGCCTCGGCCGGCCGATGGATGATCTCGGTCCCTTGCGCGACCTCGCGGGCCTCGGCCGAGCGGTCGACGGTGCGCCTCCGGAGCCGATGCGACGGCGCGCCATCGAGCGACCGCTGAGCGTCGGAGTGCGGGCGGTGGACGCCTGCCTGACCCTCGGGGAAGGCCAGCGGGTCGGCATCTTCGCCGGCGCCGGCCACGGCAAGTCGACGCTGCTCGCCATGATGGCCCGCAACACGGCGGCCGACATCAACGTCATCGCCCTGGTCGGGGAGCGCGGTCGCGAGGTGCTCGACTTCCTGCGCGAGTCCCTCGGCGAAGACGGCCTGGCGCGCTCGGTGGTGGTGGTGGCGACCTCCGACCAACCGTCCCTGATCCGGCTGAAGGCGGCCTACGTGGCCACCGCCATCGCCGAGAGCTTTCGCGACCAGGGACGCCGGGTGCTGTTCCTGATGGACTCCGTCACGCGCTTCGCGCGGGCGCAGCGGGAGGCCGGTCTGGCCGCCGGCGAGCCGCCGGCTCGCAACGGTTTCCCGCCGTCCGTCTTCGCCGTGCTGCCCCGCCTGCTCGAACGCACCGGCAACGCCGAGCGGGGCTCCGTCACCGCCCTCTACACGGTCTTGGTGGAGGATGACGAGCTCAACGATCCGATCGCCGAGGAAGTGCGCTCGATTCTCGACGGCCACATCGTTCTGACCTCGTCGCTGGCGGCACGCGGCCACTACCCGGCGATCGACCTGCTGAAGAGCACCAGCCGGCTGTTCTCGCGCCTCGCCGTCATCGACCAGGAGGAGCGAGCGCTGCGCCTGCGGGGGTTGCTGGCGGCCTATGACAAGCATGCCGATCTCATCCACATCGGCGCCTACCAAGAGGGCAGTGAGCCGGAGGTCGACGAGTACCTCGCCCGCCGCGCGCGCATCGATGCCTTCCTGCGCCAGCGGCCGGATGAGCCGAGCGATCTCGATGGCGCCCTGACGGGCCTGGCGGAGACGGTGGCATGAAGCTGCCGGCGTATCCCCTGGAGGCCCTGCGTCGTCACCGCGAAGGGCGTCGCGACGAGGCGCGTCGCGCCCTCGCCGCCCAGGTCGCGGCGGTGGCGGCGGCGAGCGGTCGGCTGCAGGCCGCCGAGGAGCTGGCGGAGCGCCGCCGGTCCAGTCTCGGTCTGGCCGAGCGAGATCTCTTCGGCAGTAGCCCGCGGCGGCCGCGCCACGCCTTTTGGCTGGCCGCTTCGAGCTCCGGCTTGGCCTGTCTGCGGCGTCAGGTGGATGAAGCCTGGTCGGCCGCCGAAGGGCGGCGTCGGGAGCTGGCCGACGAGGAGCAGCAGCTCGCGCAGTGTCAGCGGCGGCTGGCGGCCCGCGCTCGCGAGGTGCGAGCCGTCGAGAAGCACTTCGAGATCTGGCGCCGCCGCCGGTTGCGCTCCTTCGCCGGCCGCGAGAACAAAGCGGTGGCGGACTTTGTGACCAGCGGCTGGGTGCTGCACACGGGAGAGAGCCGATGAAGACACGGGGACCCCAGGTTCCGCGGACTCAGGCGCCGCTGCCGGCGCCCGCCGAGAAGGCACGATCCAAGAGACTGACGCTGGAGCGGCCCGCCGATGGAGGC
Source organism: Acidobacteriota bacterium (assembly GCA_039028635.1). NCBI lineage: Bacteria > Pseudomonadati > Acidobacteriota > Acidobacteriota bacterium. The sequence goes on along the minus strand of JBCCHV010000019.1, from coordinate 85,554 downwards.
GAGTTCGCCGCGCTGCTGGCTGCGCTGGAGCGCGAGCCGGCGGCGCCGGCGAAGACCAAAGCACCGGCCGGCGCCGGACTGCCGGTTCCGGAGCCGGAGGCCGACGGGCGGGACGCTCTACCGTCCCTACCGGGCTATCGCACGGTCGAGGCGGAGGCGATCGCCGGCTCCGACGCGATCGCATTCGGCGAGGCCGAGGCGGCGATGACGGCGGAGCTCGCCGAACGGCTGGTGACGGCGACGCGGCTGGTGCGGGTGGGCGATCGAGTGCAGCTCGATCTGCGCCTCGCCGGGGGGGACAGCGGCATCCGCGGTGCGCGCATCGTGCGCCACGGTGGAGGGCGCTTCGAAATTGCTCTGATCACCGAAACGGTCGATCAGAGGCGTGCCGTCGAGGCGCGCCTCGAAGGGCTGTCGGCGGCCCTCGAACAGCGCGGCCTGAGCAGCGCGGTGGTGAGCGTCGAGACCCGACCCGCCGGCGAGCTCCTGAGCGGCGAGGCGCCCGTCGCCGGTGAGCAGCGGCAGAAGGGTGACGGCCAGCACGGTGGCGACGCCGGCGGTGGCGGCGGTGGCCAGGGCGGCGATCAGGGCCGTCAAGGCGACTCTCGGGAGAGCTCTCGGTGAAGCTCGCGCCACAGCCGCGGTCGGAGGTGGCGGCGCCACGCCCGGCCGCGGCTCGCCCGCGGCGTCGCCCGGCGGCGCTGGTCTGGCCGGCGGATGCGGTGGCCCGGGCCGAACCCTGGAGCGAGCTCCTGCCGCGGCCGCAACCGCTGGAGCTGGCGATGCAACGCCTGCAGGCCTCCCTCGATCGGCGACTCGGGGCGGCCCTGAGTCGCTGGCGAGAGCCACTGGCCGCGGCACTGGCGCAGGCCTGGCAGATGGCCGGGGAGAAATCCCGTTGGCGGGTGGTGGACGCCGCCGGCGGCGAGACCCTCTGCGAGCTGGCGGCCGATCCCCTGCGCATCGGAAACCGGGCCGACTGTCACCTGCGGTTGGCCGACGACGGCGAGCCCTTCGCCGTCGAAGTGCGCTGGGCGGAGGACGGCGCGGCTGCGCTGAGGACCGGCGGGGACACTCGTCCCCTGGCGGTGGACGAGGACTTCGAGCTCGGCGAGCACCGCCTGACCTACCAAGGGCCGGGCGATCGGGTCGCGATGGAGCCTCCGGAGATCGGCACCGTCAGCGGCCAGGTGATCACCGCGGAGCGGCCGCAGGACCAGCTCGGTGCCGACGGCGATCCCTGGTTTCGGCTGCGCCTCGGTCGCTGGAGCGGCTGGTGCCGGCTGCCCGTCGGCTGGCTCGCCTGGGCCCATCGGCACCACGGCCTGGCCGATGACGGCGCGGATCCCGCCGCTCCGGACCTCGACCGCGGCGTCGACCTCGCGGTGACCTCCTATCTGCTCGAAGACACCGCCCGTCGGCTGGCGACCGCCCTCGAATCGCCGGTCGAGGTGTCGGGTGTGGTGCCCGGCGGAGTCCTCGAGCTACCCGAGGGCGACGCCTGGTTCGCGGCTCGGGTGCCCGTCGCCTTCGCCGGGGGCGACTGGGAGGTCTGCCTGCTGTGGCGCGACGACTCGGAGCCGCCGATGCCGATGGACTGGACCCGCGACCTGAGCTTCGCAGTGTCGGTGCTCGGCGCCACCCTCGAGCTCACGCTGGGGGAGCTGCGAGCCCTCAAGGTGGGCGACATCTTGTTGCCCGATGCGGGATTCGAGGCCGGCACCGAGGCCGAGGGCTGGGGGCCGAAGGTGCGTCTGGTGCTGCAAGACCGCTGGCGCGAAGGGCGTTGGAGCGCCGACGGCCAGCTCGATCTAACCGCCGGCGCCTGGCGCCGGACGGAGAAAGGAGAGGCGATGAATTCCGAACCGCAAGTAGCCCCGGTGGCCGAGGAGCCGGTGGACGAGCCGTTCGATCCGCAGGACCTCGAAGTGGTTCTGGCCTTCGAGCTTTGCCGCCTCGCGGTGCCCCTGCGGGAGCTCCAGGGCTGGGGCGAAGGAACCGTTCTGGAAGCCGGTCGCGAGGCCGACGAGCCGGTCGAGATCCTGCTGCGCCAGGGCCACGGCTCGCGCCGCCTGGGCCGCGGCCGCGCCTTGGTGATCGACGGCCGCCTCGGGATTCGCATCGACGAGTGGCTGCCGCCGGCGGAGGTCTCGTCTTGAGCGAGGGCCTGGTGCTCGGCCTCCGCCTCCTCGGCTCTCTGATCGTGGTGGTGGGACTGGCGGTGATCGTCACCCGTTATCTCCTGCCGCGGCTGATGGTCGCCGGTGGCCGCCGCGGTGGCCGCCTCGAAGTGCTCGAGGTACGAGCCATCGATCGACAGCACAAGGTCGCGCTGCTGCAGGTCGCGGGCCGGCAGGTTCTGGCGGCCTTCGGGCCCGGCGGCGTGGCGCGCCTCGATGCCTGGGAAGGAGGCGGTCCCGATGCCGAGGACTCCGTCGTGGAGGGCACCGGTGACTCCGCCTCCGGGGATGGCCGCCGCCTGCGGAGCCTGCCGTGAGCGCATTGCTGAGCGTCTCGGCGCCCTTCCAGCTCGGTGCCAACCCGATCACCACGGTCCTCATGCTGGGGTTGTTGTCGCTGCTGCCCTTCCTGCTGATGATGACCACCTCGTTCCTCAAGTTCTCGGTCGTGCTATCGATCCTGCGCACCGCCTTGGGAACCCAGCAGGTGCCGCCGACGCCGGTGATCATGGGGCTGTCGGTGGTGCTCAGCATGTACGTGATGGCGCCGGTGGGGCAGGAGGTCTACGAGGTGTTGCGCCAGGAGATGGCCGCCAGCCAGCGGGTCGAGACCCTCAGTGGCGGTGGCGCCCGCACCATCGTCGAGGCCCTCGGCAAGGCCAAGCCGCCGCTGCAGCGCTTCTTGGCGCGCCATGCCCATCAGGACGACGTGGCGGTGTTCTTCGGTCAGGCGCGGCGTTTCGCCGCCGAGCGCGCCGGCGATCCGGCGGCCGCCGACGAGGTCGCCGAGGACGGCCTGATGGTGCTGCTGCCGGCCTTCGCGATCAGCGAGCTGGCGGAGGCCTTCGCCATCGGCTTCCTGATCTTTCTCCCCTTCCTGATCATCGACATGGTGGTGTCGAACATCCTGCTGGCGATGGGTATGCACATGCTGCCGCCGGTGGTGGTGTCGATGCCCTTCAAGTTGCTTCTCTTCATCATGGTGGATGGCTGGCAGTTGCTCAGCAAAGGTCTGCTGCAGCCCTACATGGTGGTTTAGGCGCCGGCGCCCAGCGCCCTCGCCGCCCGACCACCCAGGAGACGTGCCCATGGAGACCCAGTTCCTCAGCCTCGCCCAGCGCGCCATCCTGCTGACGGTGCTGATCTCGGCGCCGCCGATCCTGCTCGCTCTGGTGGTTGGGCTGGGGCTGGCGGTGATCCAGGCGCTGACCCAGATCCAGGAGCAGACCACCCAGGTGGTGGGCAAGATCGTCGCCGTCTTCGGCATGCTGTTCCTCGCCGGGGCCTGGATGAGCAGCCAGCTCTACACCTTCACTCGCCTGATCTTCGACAACTTCGGACACTGGGTGGGGTAGGCCGCGAGGCTCGCCATGGCCACTCCCCTCGAGAGCTTCTACCAGCCCCTGGCGGAAGCCGCCGGCCTGCGTCACGGACTGTTCGACAGCGCCGCCCTCTTCACCCTCGCCCTGGCGCGCTGGGTGCCGGTCTTCACGGTGGCTCCATTCCTCGGCTCGCGCAGCGCCCCGGCGCCGGTGCGCATGGGGTTCGCGATCGTGATGGCCCTCTTCCTGCTGCCCTGGATGAGCTCTCAGGCGCCCGCACCGCTGAACCTCGACAACCTCGCCTGGTGGGTGCTCTTGCTGCGCGAGCTCGCCCTCGGCCTGCTGCTCGGCTTCGTCTCGGGACTGGTCTTCTGGGGCGGCGAGGCCGGTGGGCGCTTCATCGACTCGGTGCGCGGCACCACCGTCGCCAACACCCTGCTGCCGCAGACCCGGGTGCAGTCGTCACTCCTTGGCGGCTTCTACTTCCAGCTCCTCATCGTGCTCTTCATGCTGGTCGGAGGCCACCGCTGGTTCCTCGCCGGGATGTTCGATTCCTACCGTCTGCTGCCGCCGTTCTCCGAGGCCGCCCTCGGCAACATCGTCGGCGGACTGATCAACGCCACCGCCGACGTGCTGGTGATCGGGGTCAAGATGATCGCCCCGGCCCTGGCGGTGGTGATGATGCTCGATCTCGTTCTCGGAGTCGCCAATCGCATGGCGCCGCAGCTCGATGTCTTCTTCGTCAGCCTGTCCTTGAAGTCGGCCCTCGGCGCCCTCGCCATCGGTCTGTCGATCTACTTCATCGCCGCCATCGCCAACGATCGCTTCGTCCAGCAGCAGCACACCCTGGACGAGCTGGTCGAGCGCTTGGCGACGCCCGCGGAGGCACCGTGAGCAGCGAGCAGAAGACCGAGAAACCGACGCCGCGTCGACTGCGCGAAGCGCGCAAGAAGGGCCAGGCCTCGTTCAGCCGGGACGCCAATGGCGTGGTCATCTATCTGGTCGGGATCCTGGCCGTCTTCGCCCTCGGCGGTGGCCTGCTGGAGCTCTTCCGGCGTAGCTGGACGGACCTGGTGGCGGTCACCGCCCAGGATCACCTCGGGGTCGATGTGTTGCAGGCCTTTTTGGTCGAGGCGCTGCGCGCGGTGCCGACGCTGCTGGCGCCGATGCTGCTGGCAGTGCTGGTGGCGGGGGTAGTGGCGGGCTTCGCCCAGACTCAGGGCCTGTTCTCCTTCCATCCGCTCAAGCCCGAGCTCAAGAAGCTGAGCCCGATGAAGCGCCTGAAGCAGATCTTCTCGGCCCGTGGGCTGATGGAGTTTCTCAAGACGCTGCTCAAGCTGGCCGCCATCGTGGTGGTGGCCTACCTCGCCATCTGGAGCGCGATGGCTGTGATCCTGCGCCTCGGCCTCGCCGGGCCGCCGGAGATCTTCCAGGTGGTGGGAAGCGTGGCGCAGGGCTTCCTGATCGGCGTCGGGGTGGTGTTCTTCTGCCTCGGGGCGGTCGATCTGCTGTTTCAGCGCTGGCAGTTCCAGCGCGACCAGCGGATGGGCAAGCACGAGGTCAAGCGCGAGCACAAGGACACCGAGGGCGATCCCCTGATCAAGAACCAGCGGCGGGTGCTGCAGGCGGAGATGACCCAGCAAGACCTGTCGCGGGCGATCCAGGCGGCGGACGCCGTGGTGGTCAACCCGACCCACCTTGCGGTCGCCCTGCTCTATGACAAGGAGCGGGTGCCGGCGCCGCTGGTGACGGTCAAGGGGCGCGATCGGGTGGCGCAGCGGATCAAGGACTTCGCCCGCCGGCACGGCACGCCGGTGGTTCGCGATGTGCCTTTGGCCCGCGCCCTGTTCGAGACCGAGGAGGGCGACCTGGTGCCGCGGGACCTCTACGCCGCCGTCGCCGAGGTCCTGATGTTCGTCTACCGCCTGCGTCGGTCGACGGCCTGAAAAAGCGAGTCGCAGAGACCCCAGGAGGCGAGCCATGAGCCTGTCGATCAAACTGCCCCCGCTGGATCCCCGCAGCCTGCGCGGCTACCTGCTCGAGGGCAACCTCAATCAGGTCCTGACCCGCTACAGCGACATCTTCCTGGCCCTGTTGGTGATCGCCATCGTCGGCATTCTGGTGGTGCCGATGCCGGCGCCGGTGCTCGATCTCTTCCTCGCCGCCAACATCACCCTGGCGGTGGTGATGTTGATGATCTCCCTCTACATCCCCAATGCCATGGCGCTGGCCTCTTTCCCCAGCATCCTGCTGGTGGCGACCCTCTTCCGCCTCGCCCTCAATGTCTCGTCGACGCGGCTGATTCTGCTGCAGGGCTACGCCGGCGAGGTCATCGGTGCCTTCGGCACCTTCGTGGTGCGCGGCGACTACGTGGTCGGGTTCGTGGTCTTCCTGATCATCACCATCATCCAGTTCGTGGTCATCGCCAAGGGCGCCGAACGGGTCTCCGAGGTCTCGGCGCGCTTCACCCTGGACGCCCTGCCGGGCAAGCAGATGTCGATCGACGCCGACCTGCGAGCCGGCATCATCGATATCGAGGAGGCGCGCCGCCGGCGCGAGCTGCTCGGCCGCGAGTCGCAGTTCTACGGCGCCATGGACGGAGCCATGAAGTTCGTCAAGGGCGACGCGATCGCCGGCATTCTGATCTCCTTGATCAATATCGCCGCCGGCCTCGGCATCGGCATCTTGGCCCGCGACATGACCTTCGCCGAGGCCGCCAAGCGCTTCACCTTGCTGACCGTCGGCGATGGCTTGGTGTCGCAGATCCCGTCGCTGCTGATCGCCACTGCCGCCGGCATCATCACCACCCGGGTGGCGTCGGCGCCGGGCGAGGAGTCCTCCCTCGGCCGCGAGATCGGCGTCCAGATTCTGGCCCAGCCGCGGGCGATCGCCATCTCGAGCGGCTTGCTCTTCGTTCTCGCCCTGGTTCCGGGGCTGCCGGTGCTGCCATTCCTGGTGCTCTCGCTGGCGGCCGCTGGCCTCGCCTGGGGGATCTCTCGCACCCGCGACAAGAAGGACATCGAGGCCCGCCGGGCGGAGGTCATGGGCTCGAAGGAGCAGGACTCGGAAGCCGCCGAGAAGCGCTTGCCGATGGCGGTGCCGGTGATTCTCGAGACCAGCACCCAGATCACTCCGCTGGTCGACATCGAGGCCGACGGGGCGCGCTTCATCTCGGAGCTCATTCCGCAGATGCGGGAGTGGCTGTTCTCCGATCTCGGGGTCATCTTCCCAGGCGTCCGGGTGCGCGGCGATGCCGACAATCTGACCGAGAACGGCTACGGCGTCTACGTCAACGAGGTGCCGGTGGCCAACGGCGTGGTGCATCCCGACAAGGTGTTCGTCTCGGGCCAGCTCGACCAGGTGGCGATGCTCGGCATCGACGGTGTCCACGGCCCCCATCCAGCGGGCCAGGGCAAGGGGCTGTGGGTCAGCCTGGCCGATGCCGAGCGCATTCCTGCCGGCGTCGGCGTGCGCATTCAGCCGGACGAGTACATGGCCCTCCACCTGGCCCAGGTGCTGCGCAAGCACGTCGACGAGCTGATCGGCATCCAAGAGGTGCAGAACATGCTCGATCTGCTCGAGGGTCAGGGCTACGGCGCCCTCGCCCAGAGCGTGGTGCCCAACCTGGTGTCGGTGCAGCGCCTGACGGACGTGCTGCGGCGCCTGCTGCGGGAGAACATCTCGATCCGCAACATGCGCGCCATCCTCGAGGCCCTGGCGGAGTGGGCGAGCTTCGAGAGCGACCCGGTGTACCTCACCGAGTACGTGCGCATGAATCTCAAGCAGTACATCGCCCACCGCTATGCCGCCGGACGCAGCATGATGTCCGTCTATCTGCTCGATCCGCGCATCGAGCAGGCGGTGCGCGACGGCGTTCAGCAGTCTTCCTCGGGCAGCTCCCTTTCCCTCGAGCCGGAGGTCAGCCGGGCTCTGCTCGACGCCTTCGGCGAGGCCTTCGGCAAGAGCCGCGGGGGGAGCGGCAACGGCGGCGGTAGCGGCCAGGTGGTGGCCTTGACCCACATGGAGGTGCGCTACTTCATCAAGCGCCTGCTCGAGTTCCAGTACCCCCACGTCGCGGTGCTGTCCTTCCAGGAGCTGCCGCCCAGCCTCCAGATCCAGCCGGTGGGCCGGGTGACCTTGCCGGAGGGCTCGTTGCTGGCCGCCGAGGAGGCTCGCCTTGAAGCCTGATGCCGATCCCGGGGGGCGCGAGATCGAGCGCTGGCTCGGCGGACCGGATGCCGACGACCAGCGGCTTTGCTACGTTCACGTGCGCTACCCCAACGGCCGGGAAGCGAGCCACGGATGCCGGCGACGCACCCTCTACGTCGGCCGCGGCGCCGGCAACGAGGTGATCTTGCGCCATCCGCGAGTGGCCCCCCGGCATCTGATGATTCGCCACCTCGACGCCGGTTTCGAAGTCACCGATCTGGGCTCGCCGGAGGGCACCTGGCTGAACCACGAGCGGTTGGTGGCTCACCGGTCCTACCTCATCTACCCGGAGGTGACGGCCGGGGATTGGGTCCTGCGTCTGGGCCCCCTCGAGCTGCGCCTCGAAGAGGTCCTCGAGGGCGAGGTGGTCGAAGAGGCTGCGCCGGCTCCGACACCGGAGCTCGCCGCCTTCTCGTCCGACGATCGCTGTCAACGACCCGGAGCGCGGGCCGCCGGCCTCGAGCCGTGGACCCTGTGGGCGGCGCGCGGTCGTCCACAGGACGAGCCGCCGGATGACGCCTGGCCCCTGCCGGTGCGCTTCGATGCCTCGACCGGTGCCCCGGGGCCTCCGACGGTGCGGCTGCCGGTACCTCTCCTGCTCCAGGGCCTCGCCGTCGCCACCATCTTCGCCGCCCTCGTCTTCCTTCTCGCCGTCTTCCTACTGTGAGCCCCGTTTCGAAGGAGCTGCCGTCATGAACGACATTCCGAATCCGGTCCTGCGCATGATCCAGAACGACGAGGAGGTGGCTCGCCTCGAGCTCGCCGGGGATCGTCACGAGTGGATCGTTGGTCGCGGTGAAAGTGCCGATCTGGTGGTGCCTCACCCTTCCGTCGGGCTGCACCATGCGCGCCTGTTCGTCGCCGGCGGCGAGGTCTTCATCGAGGACATCGGCACTTCCGGCGGCACCTTCGTCGGCGGCCGCCGGATCGCCGGTGTCACCCGCCTGGGCGATCGCGAACGGGTGCTGCTCGGTCAGGCGGATGTCGCCAAGCCCTGGTGGATCGAGCTCGAGGATCCGGCCGCTCGGCTGCTCACGGAGCTCGGTTTGCCGGCGGCGGAGTCGTCCGATCCATCGCCGATCAGCGCGCCGGCGGGAGCGAACGATGGCGCTGCCGAGCCGGCGCGGGCCGTCATGCCACCGGCGGCCGTCGCGGCGCGGCCGATGGTGCGGCGCTTCGATCGTCGCCGAGCCGCCCTCGGAGGCCTGGTCGCGATGGTCGCCTTCGTCCTCGCCACCTGGGGCCTGCTCACCTGGCTGCGCCCGACCTCGACCGCCTGGCGCTCGGTCCAGGTGTCGCCGCCGATCGCCGAGGCGGAGGGCGATCTCATCCTGCAGAGTCCGGATATCTATCCCAGCGATGCCCTCACCGTGACCTTGGCCGGCAAGGCGACGGAGGTTCTCGACCAGCGACGCGGTCGCCTGACCTTGCGGGTGCCGGAGCTCGGCCGAGCCACCAGCGGCATCCACGACGTGCCGCTGGTGGTGCGGCGCAACGGCGGCGAGATCTATCAGCGCATGACCCGCTACTCGGTGCGACCGCGCATTCGCGCCGTTCGCCCACTGCGGGCCACCGTCGGCGAGCTGCTGACCCTCACCGGGAGCGGCTTCTCGGAGCAAGTGGAAGAGGTGCGAGTGCGCTTCGGGGACCGCATCGTCGCCGCCGCCAGCAGCACGCCGGAGCGCATCGAGGTGCGGGTGCCGGTGGTGACCCGCTCCCTCGAGGTGCGGGTGCCGGTGGAGGTGGTGATTGGCGAGTGGGAGGCGCCGGCGCCGAGCCTGGTGCCGGTGCAGCCGCGTCAGGAGGCCCCTCTCGCCTTCACCTTCACGGCCGAGTTCGATCCTTCCCGCGGCGCCTGGCGACTGGATCACCCTCTCGGCACGGCGTTGTGGATCCCGGGCGCGGCGCCGGCGGCGGGTGAGGCGCCGGCGACCATCGAGCGCATTCTCGAGCGTTGGGACGTCGTCTTCCAGCTGGCGGCGGAAGATCCGGAGCTGGAGATCGCCGTCCGCTCGCGCCGCGACAGCCTGGCCCTGGTGGCGAGCGCCGAGTCCTTCGAAGCCCCCCTCGAGCTCGCTCGCTGGGGCGCCGGAGAGCTGGTGCGCCTGATGAGTCCGGAACGCAGCGATATCAGCGCCGAGATGCTCTGCCACTGGATCGCCGGGGTGTGGAACGACTTCCTGGAAGTCTTCAGCCGTGGCCGCAAGCTGACCCCCGACGATCTGGTGCTGCCGCCCTACGCCGTCGCCCTCAACGGCCTGGTCGAGGCGAACCTCGCCGCCGGCGGCTCGGGGCGTCCCGAGGACAGCGATCTCGAGGCCCTCGACGCGACGCCGCGGCGGCTTCTGGCGGAGGCCTTGCTACCGGTCCCGAGGCACGTCGGCTCGGTGGCGGGGGAGTGGCTGGCGGAGCTCGAGAACGTCTTCCTGCCGGAGCAGGACCTGCGGGTGGAGGTCATCCTCGATCTCGATCAGCGCGGCAAGCGCCTCTCGGGTCGAGCCCGCCTGGAGCTGCGCAACGCCACCATGGACTGGCAGCTACCGGCGACACGGGTCTCCGGGCGGCTGATCTTCGGCAGTCCGGCGCGGGTCGAGCTCGACGCCTGGTTCGGCCGCCCGGTCGGCAAGGTCGAGCTCTCCGGCGTGCTCGGCGACGGCAGCTTCGAGGGCACCTTCGAGAGCGGCGCCGTGCCGGCCCAGTGGCGCGCCCGCAGGCTCGAGGCGCCGGCCGTGCCATTGGCTCCGTCGGCCCGCACGGCGTCCCTCGAAGCCAGCCTGCAAAGGCGCGGCGGCTGAGCCGCGGGCGGAGCTGTCGAACATCGCATCCCTTCGCCTCGCGGGGCATGATCAGCCCGCTTGGGACGGCTTCTAGGGATGGAACGGAAAGATCAGCGGAATCAGGAAGGTCGCCGCGACCCAGAAGAGTAGGTTCAAGGGCGCGCCGAAGCGGGTGTAGTCGGCGAAGCGGTAGTTGCCGGCGCCGTAGACCATCATGTTGGTCTGGTAGCCGGTGGGGGTCATGAAAGAGGCGGAGGCGGCGAAGCAGATGGCGAAGATCAGGCCCCGAGGGTCGATGGCGAGCTCCGCCGCCATGCTCAGGGCTACGGGAGTGAGCACGATGGCGGAGGCGCTGTTGGTCACCGTCTCGGTCATCAAGGAGGTCAGCAGGTAGAGGAAGGACACCGCCACCCAGGGGGCGAGCCAGGCCGGGAACAGGCTGCCCGGCAGCAGCATGGCGCTGGCCAGGAGATCTGAAAGGCCGGTGCTCAGCATGGCGTCGCCGACCGGGATGAAGGCGGCGATGAAGACCACCACCTTCCAGTCGACGGCCCGGTAGCTCTCCTGCGGGCTGATCACGCCGATGGCGAGGAGCAGCGCGACCGCGGCGAGAACCCCCGTCAACAGATCGAGAACATTGACCGCGGCGAGCAGGATGACCATCGGGATGAGCACCAGCGGCAGCCACCACAGGCGCTCCCGGCGGAGCTGGACGTTGAGCTCCGAGACCACGATCAGGTTGTCGTTGCGGCGCAGCTCGTCGAGGCGCTCCTTGGGAGTAATGATCAGCAGGGTGTCGGCAAAGCGCAGGCGGATGCGCGCCAGGCGTTTGCGCAGGGTGGCGGCGTCGCGCCGGATGGCGAGCACGAAGGCGCCGTAGCTGCGGCGGAAGTCGGACTCCTGGAGGGTGCGTCCGATCAGGCTGCTGTTGCGCGCCACCAGCGCTTCGACCACCACCTGGCGGTCGGCGAGGAGTTCTTCGTCGGACATCTTGAAGTCGCTCAGCAAGGCGACCCCGGTCTCCTTGCGCAAGCGCAACAGGGAGGAGGTGGCGGCCCGCACCAGCAGCAGGTCGCCGGCCTCGAAGCGCAGGTTGCGCAGGTTCTCGGAGAATCGCTGCTGGTCGCGGATGACGGCCAGCAGGGTGACGTCGAAGCGCTCGCTGAGGCGCAGCTCCTGGACCGTCTGGCCGATCACCTTCGAGTCCTCGACCACCTGCAGCTCGGTGAGGTAGTCGGCCATCTCGAAGTCCGAGGTCAGGGACTCGATGCGGGCTCGCTCCGGCAGGAAGCGTGGCGCCAAAAGCAGCACGTAGGTGAGGCCCGCGACCAGGAAGAGGCCACCCAGGGGTGTGAACTCGAACATCCCGAGGGGCTGCTCGCCGGACTCCTCGATCAGGGTGCTGACCAGCAGATTGGTCGAGGTGCCGATGAGGGTGAGGGTGCCGCCCAGGATGGCGGCGAAGGACAGCGGCATCAGCACCTTGCTCGGGCTGAGCTGGAGGCGCCGGCTGAGATCCACCGCCAGCGGAATGGTCATGGCCACCACCGCGGTGTTGTTGAGGAAACCGGACATCACCGCCACCACCACCAGCAGCACTCCGATGCCGACCCATCGCTGGTGCTTGAAGCGGCTGCTCAGGCGCTCGCCGACGAGCTCGATGAGGCCGGTGCGCATCAGCGCGTGGCTGATCACGAAGAGACCGCCGATGGTCAACACGCCGGGATTCGAGAAGCCCAGCATCGCGCGGTCGAGGGGCACCAAGCCGGACAGCAAGAGCGCCGCCAGCAGGCAGAGGGCGGTGACGTCCACCGGCAGCAGCTCGAAGACGAAGCTCGACAGAGCGGCGAGCAGGAAGACGATGAGGAGGACGGCGGCGAAGGTCATCGGCTCGATCGTATCCGGCTTTCGCTGTCGCTGGCACCCGCTCCTCGATCGCAGCGGGCCGTTCCGGGGCAGGCCTCGAGTTGTGGCTGTGGCGGGGCGGGGACGCCCCCGGGGCGGTTGGCCGGGTCGTTCCGGTGGGCGTATAATCGGCGCCCTCGCGGCTATAGCTCAGGTGGATAGAGCAGGAGTTTCCTAAACTCAAGGTCGGGGGTTCAAGTCCTCCTAGCCGCACCAACCCGCCTCCCTCATCCCGTTCTCGGTCGGTCGCCCGCCTCGCCATGGCGAGCCGGCGGCGGCGGGCGCTGCCCGCGTCCGATCTCGGCTCCTCGAACCATTCCCGGAAGCCCTTGAAGGCATTGTCCGCCGCAATCAGGACTGTTATGGTACTGATTGGTTTATGTTAATGAGACTAAGTCTCAATAGATATCAACAGCAGTTTCCTGACGGCAGCGAATCGCGCCGTTGCGCTGCTTTGGAGCTTCGCATCTCGAGGGGTTCGTGCCGTTCGAGGGGATATGAGATGAATAGAGTTCGAGGCGTTTTTCCGCTCCTCTTGGCCTTCGTGCTGGGAGCGAGCCCGCTGGCCCTGGCCCAGGAGGCCGACACCGACACCGACGACGAGCCGAAGCCACCGGTCGAGAAGATCGAGGAAGAGCTGGTGGTGGTCGGGGAGCTACCGAAGTCCGAGCCCTCGATCAGCGCGACGCCGATTCTGGAGACCACCCGCTCCCTGTCGATCGAAACGGCGGATGCGTTCCGCGATCGGGGCGCCCTCACCTTGGCCGATGTGCTCGAGTACACGGCGGGCGTCGATTCCAACACCTTCGGGCCGGCGACGCGGATCGACTCGGCGCGCATCCGCGGTACCTCGGCGTCCGAGTATCGCGATGGTCAGCAAATCCGTTTCGGCTTCTACAACAACACCCGCACGGATATCTACACCCTCGAGCAGGTCGAGGTCCTCAAGGGGCCGGCGTCGGTGCGCTTCGGCAAGGGCACGCCGGGCGGGCTGCTCAACATGGTCTCCAAGCTGGCCGGCGCCAACAAGTCGAATGAGATCCTGGTCGACTTCGGAACCCAGTCCCGCGGCCAGGTCGCGGCCGATTTCAATCGCCAGTTGGGGGAGAACTTCTACGTCCGGGCGGTCGGCATCTATCGCGACGCCGACCACTTCGTCGACGAGGTCACCGACGATGCCCTGATCATCATGCCGTCGCTGACCTACGACAACGGGCGGTCGCGGGTGACCCTGCTCTACGAGTACCAGGATCGCGAAAGCGACACCTCGTCCCAGTTCCTGCCGCTCACCGGCACCGGCTGCGTCGACGGCGATGTCACCATCGTGCCCTCCGCGGTGTGCGTCAACGCCGACGGCCGGCGTATCGACAGCGACACCTACCACGGCGAGCCCGGTTTCAACCTGTTCGATACCCGCTCCGACAACCTCACCCTGATCGCTTCCCACCAGCTCACGGACCAGGTGTCCCTGAGCGGCACGGTGCGGCGCCAGGAGGGCGAGGCCGACTACTGGCAGGCCTGGATCGACTTCCTCGGCACCGGCGTGCCGCGGATCCGCGACACCGGTCTGGCGACGCGCACCATCTACCGCAGCGACGCCTCGTCGGAGCAGACGGCGGCGGACGTGCGGGCGCGCTTCAGCTTCAAGACCGGGGCTCTGCAGCACGAGCTCTACATCGGGGCCGCCTATCAGGACGTGACCATCGACAACGCCCTGATCTTCCTGCGCGGGCAGGACGTCATCGATCCCTTCAACCCGACCTTCGACGGCGTCCCGGCGATCTTCTTCGATCCCGGGAATCTCAGCGATCCCAACCCTTCGACCACCGAGGACTCGGGTTTCTACTTCAGCGACCTGATCTCCGTCGACCGCTGGTTTTTCAACCTCGGGGCGCGCTACGACGAGGTCGAAACCGTCGCCGCCACCACCCAGACGGACGACGCCACCTCGCTCAGCGTCGGCGTCGGCTACAGCTTCGACAACGGCCTGACTCCCTACGCCAGCTACGCCGAGTCCTTCGAGCCGGTGATCGGCACCGACGGCTTCACCGGCAACCCCTTGAAGCCGCGCGAGGGGGAGCAGGTGGAGGTCGGCGTGAAGTACGACCTGGCGGGCGGCAACACCTATCTGGCGGTGGCCTACTTCGAAACCGAGGAGTCCAACCTGCCGAATCCGGCGGCCCTCATCGGCCAGCCCAACTCCCAGCAGGAGGGGATCGCGACGACGGAGGGCTTCGAGCTCGAGCTCTTGACCCAGCTCGGGCCGCTGACGATCGAAGGCAACCTGAGCCTGCTCGACACCGAAGACGCCAACGGCTTGCCCTTTCCTTCGATCGCCGAGGATCAGGTCTCGACCTGGATCCGCTATCGGCCTCGGTCGTCGTGGTGGAACGCCTTCAGCTTCGGCTTCGGGGCTCGCTACCTCGGTGAGCGCGAGAGCAACGGCTTCAGCTCGGTGCTCGGGCCGGTGCGAGTGGTGACCGACGAGACCGTGCTCCTCGATGCGCTGCTCGCCTACGACGCGGCGGACTGGCGCTTCACCCTCAACGCCCGCAATCTGACCGACGAGGATTACTACGGTACCTGCCTGGCGCGCGGCGACTGCTTCCCGGGCGCCGGCCGGTCGGTGGTCGGTCGCATCGGCTATCGCTTCTGACCGTTCCGGCGGTCGAGTCATGAACGGGCTCGTCCGGGATTCACCCGGGCGGGCCCAGGCCCCGAAGGAGGATTCGTTGAGCCCCAGCGAGCGTCGTCAGGCCGCCGCTCCCGGCCGACCTTCCAAGATCCCGGCGTCACCGTCGCGCTGGATTTTCGTCGCGCGCCTGCTGACGGCGATACCTGTCAACTATGGCTACACCGCCTTGGCGACGGCCTTTGCCGCCCGCTACCTACCGCTCGACCCGGGGCCGGCGAGCGTCGCCGCCACCACTGCTTCCTTCCTGCTCTTCGCGAACCTCGTGATGGTGGCCTTCTCGATCCGTAGGATCTCCAGGCTGTGGCTTTTTCTGGCCGCCACCGGCGGGCCCATGGCTCTTCTGCTGTGGCTCTCCCTGGCGGCGGAAGGGCGCCTGTGAAAAAGACCTTCCGGCGGTCGATGGCCGAGCTCCACACCTGGACCGGCCTGCTCCTGGGCTGGCTCATGCTCGCCATGTTCACGACCGGCACCTCGGCCTATTTTCAGCACGAGATCACCCGCTGGATGGAGCCGGAGCTGGCGGCGCCGCGGGCCTCCCAGGGGGCGGCCGCCGATCAGGCCGTGGCCTATCTGCAGCAGGTGGCGCCGCAGGCCGATTCGTGGACCATCACCCTGCCCAGCGAGCGCCGGGTGCGCAGCCAGGTCCGCTGGCGCGGCGCGGAGGGGAGCGGCTCGCAACTGCTCGACGGTCGCGGCGAGGCGGTGACGGTGCGCTCGACCCGGGGCGGCAACTTCCTCTATCGCTTCCACTTCGACCTGCACTATGTGCCGGCGCTGTGGGCGCGGTACGTGGTGGGAGTGGCCGCCATGGCGATGTTGCTGGCCATCATTTCCGGCGTCATCACCCACAAGAAGGTCTTCGCCCGCTTTTTCTCCCTGACCCTGCGCAAGGGCCTGATCTCCTGGTACGACGGCCACAACATGGCGTCGATTTTCGCCCTGCCCTTCGTGGTGATGATCACCTATACGGGGCTGGTGACCCTGGCCCACCAGTACATGCCCTTCGGGGCTCGCGCCAACTTTCCGGACCGCGCGGCCTACTTCGCCGCCGCCTTTCCTCGGCCACCGGCGGCCGAGGCGGCGGGCGAGGCGGCCGAGCTGGTTCCCCTCTCGACGATCGTCGAGCAGGCCAGCGCCGTCTGGGACGGCGCCGCTCTGGCGAGCCTCCAGGTGCAGCATCCGGGCGACGCCAACGCCCTGGTCCACGCGCGGCGCTCTCGGGGCGCGACGGTCGGCACCCGCACGCCGACCTTGACCTACCGCGGCGCCACCGGCGAGGCCGTCGGCGAGACGGCGCGGCGCGGCGGCGCTTACGCCACCGAGAGCGTGCTGGTCGGCCTCCACGCCGGGCGCTTCGCTCCCCTCGCGCTGCGCTGGCTCTATTTCCTCTCCGGTCTGCTGGGAATCGCGATGATCGCCACCGGGCTGGTGCAGTGGACCGTCCGCCGGCGCAATCGCCTGCCCGATCCGGAGCGGCCCCATTTCGGCTTCCGCGTCGTCGAGCGATTGAACATCGCCGCCATCGCCGGCCTCGGGGCGGCGCTGGCCGGCTATTTCTTGGCCAACCGGCTGCTGCCGCCGGCCTTGCCGTCGCGCTCCGACTGGGAGGTCCACTGCTTCTTCCTCGCCTGGGGTGGGGTGGCCCTGTGGGCGCTGGTGCGTCCGGCCCGGCGGGCCTGGACCGAGTCCTTGCTGGCCACGGCCCTGCTGTTCGCCGCGGTGCCGCTGGTCAACGCCCTGTCGACCAGCCGGGGTTTGCTGCCCAGCCTACGGGCCGGTGACTGGGTGTTCGTGGTCTTCGACCTGACCATGCTGGTCCTCGCTCTCGCCTACGGTGCCGCGGCGCGCACGGCGGCGCGGGGATCGGCCACCGTGCGTCGTCGGCCGCGGCAGCGCGCCGGCGAGGTGGTTTCGGACGCTGCCTCGTGAGCGCCCTGCTGGGAATCTTCTTCACCGGGCTGGGATTCACCTGCCTGTGTGGCTCGATGCCCCGTCATCAGGGGGATCTCTTCGGCCGCCGCCTTTCCGCCGGTGCGTCGCGGGGGCTGCGCGTCGCCGGGTTCTCGCTGCTCGCCTTGGCCCTCGTCGTCGACCTCTGGTTCCTGCCGGTGGCGCAGGGTGCGATCGCCTGGTGTGGTCACCTGACCGTCGGCGCCGTCGCCGCGGTGGCGGTGCTGATGCTGCGCCAGCGCATCGCCTAGGGCAACTCCTTCGCGCTGGCCGATTGCGGTTCGCGAAGCCGCCCCGAGGGTGAGCCGGCGTGTCCGGTTCTGGGCGTTGCGGTATTGGAAGACGAAGCTCTTCCTGCCCTTGGCGGAGATGCGCAAGCCGAACTCGAGGTTCGGGGTTCAAGTCCTCCTAGCCGTACCATTCGGTTCGGGTTCAGGACCCGGCGCGGTCAGTTGGTACTCTGGATCTGGTACTCGCCAACCGGCGACCACTCCCCAAGGATCTGCTGTTCGAGCTCGAGGCTCAGCGAGCCGAGCGGCAGCGTGTCGGCAGGGATGAGCAGGGTGAAGTCACCATTCTCGCTGCGCTCGAGGTCCTCGAGGGTGAAGACCCCGAGACCGCCATCGTCGGTCACCACGATGCGAAATCGCACTTCGTCCGTCGACTCGTCGGCTGCAAGGTCGAGGGGATGGATCAGGATGAGGGCGGCCGCCTGGGAGCGCGGGATCTCGAGGCGCCCAATCCGGAGGTTTCGCACCCGTTCCTGAACTGCCGACAATTCGGCGATGTGCACGTTGGCCACGGGGGTCTCCGGGGACAACCGCGAACCCAGCCACCCTGCCGAGGCGGTCAGCAAGACCAAGCCCGCCGCGATACCCAGCAGGGGTCGGCGAGGGCGGCGAGGCGGAGGGCTCATCGCGGTGTCGATCGGGGGCCCAGGCCAGGCGACTCGTGCCGTCATCGCTCCGCTGGCCGCTTCGACGGCCCTGGAGCAGGCGTCGCAGGTCGCGAGGTGTTGTTCCAGCAGGTCGCGCGGGAAGCTGTCGAGGGAACGTCCTTCGGCGTAGTCGAGCAGGATCTCTGCCGTCGGGTGACTCTCGGTGGCAACCCAGACCACGGCGGCCCGACGCAAGTCCTCCCGGCAATCCCAGCACTGGTGGAGGTGGTCGAGGACCTCCCGACGCTCGGAGTCGGCCAGGCTCCCATTCAACAGAAAAGGTAAGAGCTCGCGGGTGGCCTTGCAATCCATGGGGCTATTTGCCTTCCGAGTCAGACCGGTCAGCAGACGGTTGGCGGCGTCCCGACTCCAAGGGACTTCGGCGCAGTGGAAGGGCGCCCTCACCTCCGAAGGGACGGTCGCTAAGGATCTTCATTCGTTACCTCCCCGCGGGTTTTCAGATGCCATCAGCCGTTCACGCTCGGCGATAGCTTTCTGCCGGCAACGGAGGACCCGGACCCTCAGGGTTCCTGGCGCCACGCCGGTGCGGCGCGCCATCTCGAGATAGCTCAGTCCCTGGCGAATCATGGACCAGAGCTCCTGGCAGCTTCGCGTCATGCTGGTGACGACCCGAATCGCCATTTCGCGGTCCTGTTGGGATTTGATGGCTTCGAAGGCCGATCGCTCCGCAGCGATCAGACCCAGCTCTTCGAGATCGACCCACGTCCGTCGGGAGCGCGCCCGCAGGCGATCAATGCACTTGTAGTGCGTGATGCGACTGACATAGGTTTCCAGTCGACTCGCAAAGCGAAAGTGCTGGCTCGACAGCTTGACCAGCAGGGTGGTCAAGGTCTCTTGCTCGAGATCCTCGAGGTCGTTTGCCAGGAAACGACGGTATCGCCCCGCAGCGAGTCGAATCCAGCTGCGCACCTGTTGTACGGCCTCACGGTCGCCGGCGAGGAAGCCCTCGATGGTGAGGCGGTCTTGGTCCGTCGCTTCGATTCCCTCGATGGCCATGGCTAGCCCGGATTTCTCACCAGGTTTCTCGGCGAGAGGGTCTCGGTTCTGAAGCTGCATGGCGGTCGCCCCCGGCGTGCCGGCGTCGTCGTCGCCGGAGTGCGAGGAGCAGGAGGGTGGGATCACGCCGCAGATTCAGGGACATACATTCTCGTCGCTGCAAGTTGGAGAGACGGCCAGGTCAGTTCGGGTCGCCGATCAGGATGAACGGAGCCCAGTAGTAGGGATGCGCCGATGCCGGCTTCTGCAGCAGCTCGAGCTTGGCCTCGCGCAAGGACTCTGCTGTCGTTTTCTCTGCCAAGACTCCCCGATAGAGACTGCCCATCAGGTCGCCGGTGGCACGGTCCGAGACCTCCCAAAGGCTTGCCACCAGGGACGAGGCTCCGGCGAAAAGGAAGCCTCGCGCCAAGCTCATGATCCCCTCACCGCTCTGCTGCCGGCCGACGGCACTCTGGCAGGCGGAGAGGGTGACCAAGTCGGCGTTGAACCGGAGACGGAGAATCTCGCCGAGTTGCAGGAGGCCGTCGTGGGCGTGATCCGGCGTCAGGACCAGCGCCGATTGACTGGTGATGTCGGAATCGACGAAGGCATGGGTGGCGAAGTGAAGGAAACGAGCCGCCTTCGCGAGGTCCGAGCGGGCCACCGTTTCGGTGGCTCGGTGGCCGACGAAGAGATGGCCTTGAATCTCAACAGGCGCGGGGTCCACGCTCTCGGGCGAAAGGAGTCCGATGAGGTTCTCGACCTCCTCCCGAGCGTGGGGCAAAGAGCCGAAGAGGCCCCTGCCGCTGGCGTTTCCGGGCCCGTCGGTTACCGGCTCCGCACCGTTCGCCAGGGCGTCGCCGAGGGCGACCAGGGTGCTTTTCTGCTCGCCGCTCGAGTTTTGCCCAAGGCTGGCCATGACCCCGGCCGAAGGCGCATAGCTGATCTCGTAGGCCTTGACGGCGAATTTGAGGTCGGCCCATGAGTCCTCGGCCTGTGGTGCCTCGAGCAGGAGGGTCTCGAAGGGTACGTGGTGCAGCCAACCATCGGGACTGATGATCAGCCGTTTGCCGTCGAGATGGCCGGCGAGAGGCGTCAAGAGGGCACGACCCAAGTGCAGGGATGCGTCGCGGAAGCGTGCCGTGAAGCGTGAAGGTTGACTCAGGGCTTCACGAAGGGTGATGGCCGTGGCGGGGAGGTCTTCGCCCGCCGGCAGCGTCTCCATCGCCAGGCCCTCTCTGCTCAGCAGGAAGACCAGCAGCCGGTTCTCGAGCAGGTGATAGGAAACCAGGGTGCGCTCACCGAGGCTCTCTTGGGCCTCGGTGAGGTCGAGCGGCCGAGCATCGAGGAGGGACGCCCGCCGGGGGTCGCGTCGAAACCGTTCGGCGGCGAGGATTTCGAGACCGAGCTCCGTTTCCGCGATCTCGGCATCGAGCTCAGAGAGCCTTTCGGGGTTCGGATCGAGCGGCTCCTGAAGGAGCTCGAAGCGCTCCTGGGCAAGGCCTTCGGCGCGCTCGAGGAGGCGGCTTTCGCGTTCGACGAGCCGTGGATCGATGGTCGCCGTGACGGCTTTTCGGGAGGCCTCCAGAAATTCCCTCAGAGAGCGCGCGCGGGAGCGTTCCGCGAGCAAGAAGGCGCGCTCGATCTGACCAGCGGAAGGTTGGCCTCCGGTCGCCGATGATTCGCGTGGCGACAGCTCCATTTCGAGGGCGAGATCGTAGACCCGGCGGAGGAGCTTGGCTGAGGAGGATCGGAAGCGATCCGTGAAGAGGCGCTTGCGAACGTCTTCGACCAGGTCGATGGCGCGCTTGAGCTCGGCCTGGGCCCGTGGGTCCTGGAGCCGCCAGAGGAGCTCCGCCGCCCGCACTCGCGAGCTCAGCTCGAGAGGGGGCAGATGAAGCTGCGCCGCCCGGCCGGCGGCGGCTCGGTAGGAGCTGGTGGCAGCTTGCAGCTGGCCCGATGCCTCCTGCCAGCGTCCCAGGAGCTCTTGGTCGCGAATGGTACGAGGCACGTTGCCGGACGCCTGGTGAGCTCGGCGTGCGCGATCCAGGAAGGGTTTGGCAGCGCTCAGGGCTCCGCTCTCCAAGAGCGCCTGACCGAGTCCTCTCCAGACCGGCGCCTGGGCCTCCACGGGAGCGCCCTCCGCGCGCCTGGAGGCGCGTCGGAAGACCTCTTCGGCGGCGGCTGGCCGGTCGAGGTCGAGGAGGGTCTCACCGTAGTTGACCTGGGCGCCGAGAACGTCCTGAATCTCGCCGTGATTCGCAACGAAGGCAACGATCTTCCGGTGGGCTGCGAGCAAGCCTTCCTCGTCGCCGAGAGCCCGGCGGGCGGTCAACTGGTTGTCGAGAGCGGCGATGGCGCTGCGATGGTCGCCGAGATCTCGATAGCCCTGGTGGGCGATGGAGAAGACCTCGATCGCCTCGACGAGTTGGCCGCGGGCGAGATAGGCGCTGCCCACATTCATGTGCAAGGCGCTGTGGTACCAGGGAGCATCGAGCTGGTCGGCAATCGGCAAGGCCTGTTCGAAGAGCTCGATCGATCGCCGGTGGTCGCCCTTCTGATTGAGGTCGTAGATCAGGAGACGGATCACCGATAGCTGGCAGGGAAGGAGGTTTCCGGCGGCGGTCAGGGAGAGAATGCGCTCCTCCTCGGCCAGCGCTTCATCGACGCTGCGGGCGTAGACCGCCTCCGCCCAGGTGAGCCGCGCTCGGCACTCGGCCCAGGGGTAGCCGTCGCGTTGGGCGATGGCGATGGCCTCTTCGAGCGGAGCCAGGGCGTCGAGTGGGCGTCCGAGCTGAATTTGGAGGTCGCCCACCCGCTTGAGGGCGAAGGCCTGCCGCTCCGGGAGATCGAGAGCCTCGAACATCCGGGCGGCTCGTTCGGCCCGCTGGACCCATTGGTCGGTCACCAGCCCCAGGCCCCGTTGGGCGCGGGTGAAGCGGGTGGAAGCGTAGGCGGACTCGGCTTCGAAGCGTAGCCGGTCTCGGCTGCTGGCGAGGCGACGACTTGCGACGCGCAGGCGAGCGCTGCCAGCGCGGCTGCTCAGCGATCGAACCACCAGCCGATAGAGCGTCTCCTCCGTCGGCAGGGCGAACAGGAACTCCTCGCCCCAGGCCCAGGGTCGGAGGTCGGTGCGTCTCACCGAAGTGGCAGCCTCGAACAGCTCCAGCTCGACGTTTGCGGTCCTCTGCTCGACCACGACATGGAGGAGCTCTCCGGCCGATAACGGGACCGAGAAGGCCCGTTCCTCGCCGGCATCGAGGTCGAGGTCGAGGACACCGCCCGCCGCGGGCAAGGGGGCTTGCGCCACCAGAGGGCCCGCTGCCAACAGCGCGGCCCCCAGCAGTGCCCGGAGCCATCGGACCTGGCCTGGCATCACTTGCTGGCGGCTCTCCGAGGTCCCTTTCGAAGTCTCTCGGGGGGATGGAGCGAAGTGTGTCATCGGGGCTTGGAGGAGTTCTCGAGAGTATAGGCGTAACACCCGCCGAGTACGAGCGACGGTCCAGGAAAGAGCGTTGGAGCCCCTCGAGGGCCGTGCAGTCAACCCTATCTCGCCTGGGAGAATGCTATGTCTGGATGCTTGAAAAGTGCCTGCGGATTCTTGCTGGCGGCGGGTGCCCTGGGATTTGGCGGTTCCGCCGAGGGCGCCATTTTTCGCGTCGGCACCGGTGCCGGTTGCGATACGTCCTCGGTCCAGCAGGCGGTCGAATGGGCGAATGCTCCGGGCGAGCACGAAATTCGCCTGACGGAGAACGAGCTCGCTCGCGAGGATGTCCGAATCGACAACGACATCAACGCGGCTCGGTTGGTCTTGAGCGGTGGCTGGAACCGTTGCACCAGCTCGACGGCGTCCGGGGATACGGGGATCGCGGGGTTGCCCAACGGCAACACCTGGGGGCCGTTGCAAATCGCCAGATCCGATCTCGGTGCGCCGCAGCGCAGAGTGATTCTGCGCAACCTGTTCATCGTGGGCGAATGGCTCACCCTGACTCCCGGTGAGGAGCTGACCCGGGTCGCGGTGGATGTCCGGGGGGGCAGGGTCGAGCTCGAGTCGTCGATTATTTACCATGGATCACCGGGACTTCAGGCGCTCTTCGGGGCCAACGTCTTCGTTGACTCCGCCTCGACCATCTCGGAGAATTTTTCGCCGGACAATGATCAATTCCTCGGAGGGGGGATCTCCTGTGGCTCCCGTTCCGACGCGAACAGCGGTGAGAACACCGTGGTGCGAATTCGCGGTCGGGTGCAGCTCAATCGAGCGGTGAATGGAGCGGGCATCTTGGCCCGCCACGGCTGTACGGTCGTTCTGGAGCCGGGAGCCTTCGTCCATTCCAACGAAGCTAGCGGAAGTGGCGGTGGCCTCTATCTGGAGACCGGTGCCGATCTCTTTGCCGGCGGCGACTCTGTTTCGACGGTCAGGATCCACTCCAACCTGGCGGATTATGGCGGCGGGCTCTACCTGCGAAGCTCGGGAACGACGGCGCAAGCCTCGAACCTCGAGATCCACGGCAACGAGGCCCTCTTCGGCGGTGGCGGGGTGCTGGTGAATCAGAATGCCCTGTTGAGGCTCAACCGGTCGAGTGCGGTGAGCTGCCCCGACGCGCCGTACTGCAACACCTTGGTCGGCAATCGCTGCAATGCGCTCAATGGCAGTGCCCTGTACGTCGCCCCCGGGGGGCGTGCCGAGATTTCGCGCGCCTTCGTCAACCAAAACGTGGGTTCTCCTTCACCGGGGCCGGTGATTCGGGTCGAGGGAGCCTTCTCGCACCTGCGGCTCGAAGGGGTGGCGTTTTGGAACAACCGTGGCTCGGCGGTGCTGGAGGCGGTCCACGAGGCGACTGTCGAGGCCGGTTTCCTCTCGCTGGCGCGCAACGCCTGGTTGGTCAACGGCGGCGGTCAAACGCTCGCCTGGAGCTTTGCGGCGAGCTCGTCGAGCGGCGCGACAATCGACATCCAAGCCAGCATTCTGGAGGACACCCGGGGTTCTGCCGGTCCCGGCAACACCGGGTGGTGCCTGCTGATGGACGACGCCACCAATATGGTGGCGGGGGTTTCGGTGGTCGGGGCGGATCCGCGCTTCGTGGACCCCGACGACGGCAACCTGCACCTCGACTCGACCTCGCCGGCGATCGATTTCTGCAATGAGAACTTCTTTCCCGCCTGGACCGACATCGACCTGCAGCAGCGAGGCTACGACAGCGCCGGCAACATCAACGGCATCGGGACCTTCGACTTGGGATTCGACGAGTTCGTCGGTGCCGTGGGCAACCGCGAGATCTTCGAAGACGGCTTCGAATCCGGCGATTCCTCGGCTTGGTCAGCGGCGGTGGAGTAGTAGCGCCTCGGGTCCGGTAGACGAACCGAGGTAACGGCCGGAGGGCGAGGGCGACGGTCCCCGAAAAGGGCCACCGGCCCTTCGGCCGATGTCCAATCTCTCTAGGAGGCTGAATCGATGCTCACCTCAAGATCCTGCACCGTCTTCCGGAGGGTCGGTGCTCTGTTGGGTTTCTTCTTGACCGGGCTGGCCTGTGGTCCGATCGAAGCTGCAATCTATCGCGTTGGTATGGGCCCGGACTGCGATGCCACTTCGATCCAGAACGCCGTGAATCTGGCGAATTCCGTGGCCGGAGCTCATGAGATCCGTCTGACGGCGAACGAGCTCTTCCCGGAAGATGTGTTGATCAACGACGCTCAAAGCGATGATCTCTTGGTCATCAGTGGAGGCTGGTTGAGCTGTGGAGGAGATGCACGTCAACACCGGACTCTGGTCATAGGCAGTCGCAATGGAAATTTCTGGGGGCCCTTTGCGATCCTGAGCAACGGTGTCCAGCAGCGTCGGGTGATTCTGCGCGATCTGTTCATTGTCGGAGAAAACCCCAGCGACGATTCGACCCGTATCGCCGTGGACATTTCCGGTGCTCGCGTCGATCTGGAGAACGTCGAGATCTTTCACGGGGCGCCGGCGATGCGCGCGACCTTTGGGGCGACGATCTCGGTCGATTTCAGATCATTGATCGATGAGAACGTGGGCCCGGACAATGCGGACCAGTCGGGCGGCGGTATCTCCTGTGGCATTCTTTCCAGGGCAGGAACCGGTCATGGGGTTCACATCCAGATCAACGGTCGGGTACTGCGCAATCGGGCGGTCAACGGAGGGGGGATCTCGGCCAGCGAGGGGTGCACTATCGCATTAGGTCCCGGAGCGCTGGTGGCGCAAAACCGGGCCAGCGACAATGGCGGTGGAATCTTTTTGGCGACAGGGGCTGACCTATTCGCTGGAGGTGATGCAGTGGCGGCGACCAGGATTCAAGAAAACCTCGCCGACTTTGGCGGCGGTATCTACCTCCAGGGAGCCGGAACGACGGCGCAAGCCTCGAATCTCGAGATCCATGACAACGAGGCTCTGTTCGGTGGTGGCGGTGTGGCGGTGGTGGACGGGGCCGCTCTCAGGCTCAATCGATCGAGTTCCGTGGCATGTCCTGAGGCGCCCTTTTGCAACACGTTGGTCGGCAATCGCTGCGATGCCCTGAACGGCAGCGCGCTCTATGTCGACTCCGGGGGCCGGGCTGAATTGTCGCGAGGTTTTGTGAATGAAAACTATGGCAGCGGTTCTCCCGGACCGGTGATGCGCGCGAATGGACCTTCCTCTCGCATTCTGCTCGAAGGCATGGCATTTTGGAACAACCGTGGTTCGGCGGTTCTCGAGGCGGCCAACGGAGCGCAGGTCGAGGCCGGTTTCCTTTCGCTGGCGCGCAACGCCTGGTTGGTCAACGGCGGCGGTCAAACGCTCGCCTGGAGCTTTGCGGCGAGCTCGTCGAGCGGCGCGACAATCGACATCCAAGCCAGCATTCTGGAGGACACCCGGGGTTCTGAAGGTCCCGGCAACACCGGGTGGTGCCTGTTGATGGACGACGCCACTAACATGGTGGCGGGGGTTTCGGTGGTCGGCGCGGATCCGCGCTTCGTGGACCCCGACGGCGGCAACCTGCACCTCGACTCGACCTCTCCCGCGATCGATTTCTGCAACGAGAACTTCTTACCTACCTGGACCGACATCGACCTGCAGCAGCGAGGCTACGACAGCGCCGGCAACATCAATGGCATCGGGACCTTCGACTTGGGATTCGACGAGTTCATCGGTGCCGTGGGCAACCGCGAGATCTTCGACGATGGCTTCGAAACCGGCAACACCACGGCTTGGTCGGCCGCGGTGGAATAGGTCCAGCAGCGCAGGCGGTCGCAGCGTCCGGCTCACTCCCCGCCGAGGAGCCCCTCGAGGGTGGCTTTCTTGGGCTCTTGGCGCTGTTGCGCGTGGATCCGGCTCTTCGGCGAGGGCAGTGGTGTCGACCTCGTAGCCGTATCGCCCTTCGGAGCGTCCGAGGTCTCACGTCTTATTGCGGCATTTTGCCCTCTCTTGACGCGTTGCGGCGTTGCCGCTACGATGTTTTCATCGTCATGCGAGGAGGATGAAATGCCCGTTGAATCGATCCGAGAGGTCTCTTCCTTCGGCTGGGCCGCTGGAAGTCGCACTGCGGCAGCTGAGGAGATCTTGCCGCAGCCCGTCCAAGAGCTTCTGGTCCGCCTGCACCGTGCCCTCGAGGGCGAGCGCCGGGAGCTGCTGGCGGCCCGACGACGGCGCCAGCAGCGCTGGGACGGCGGCGCTCTGCCCGGCTTTGTCGACGATTTGCCGGCGGCCCGCGGCGAGTGGCAGATCGCTCCGCTGCCGGACGACCTGCTGCAGCGGCGGGTCGAGATCACCGGTCCGATCCACGATCCCAAGATGGTGATCAACATGCTCAGCCGGCAGGCCGATGGCGCTCGCGCCGACGCCGCCATGCTCGATTTCGAGGACTCCATGAAGCCGTGCTGGGCAAACGTCGTCCAGGGAGTCCAGAACCTCGACCGGGCGGTCGCGGGCACCTTGAGTCATGAGCGGCCGGCGACGGCGGAGCGGCCGGCCAAGGTCTATCGTCTGGAGCCTGCGGACCGTCCCTTGATCATGGTGCGCTGCCGCGGCCTGCATCTCGACGAAGACCATGTCGCGGTCGACGGCGAGGCGGTTTGCGCCGGCCTCTTCGACCTCGCCCTGGCGGTTTTCTGGACCGCCCGCGAGCTGCTCGAGCAGGGGCGGACGCCGAAGTACTACGTGCCGAAGGTCGAGCATCATCGCGAGGCCGCCTGGTGGCATCGCCTCTTCGGCCTCCTCGAGGAGTCCCTCGGGCTGGCGGCGGGCTGCCTGCGGGTGACCTTCCTCATC
This sequence comes from Acidobacteriota bacterium, assembly GCA_039028635.1. NCBI lineage: Bacteria > Pseudomonadati > Acidobacteriota > Acidobacteriota bacterium. Next base: position 58,326 of record JBCCHV010000019.1, on the reverse strand, counting down.
GAGACCCTGCCGGCGGCCTTCCAGGTCGAGGAGATCCTGTGGCAGCTGCGGGACCGCGCCGCCGGCCTCAACGTCGGCCGCTGGGACAAGATCTTCAGCGATATCAAGGTCTTGAAGGAGCATCCCGACCGGGTGCTGGCGGATCGCGCCGCGGTCACCATGGAAAGCCCCTGGATGAAGGCCTATGCCGACTACCTGGTGCACGTTTGCCACCGCCACGGTGCCTTCGCGATGGGTGGCATGGCGGCCTTCACGCCCGGACGCACGGCCGAGGAGCGCGAGCGCCAGACCGCCAAGGTGATGGCCGACAAGGGGGCCGAAGCGGCCCAGGGCCACGACGGCTGCTGGGTCTCCCATCCGTACTTCATCGCCCCCGCCCTGACCGCTTTCCCGCGCCGCCACCAGCTCGACGTGATGCCGGAGCTGTCGGCTCCGCCGGATCTGCTGCCGCGCGGCGGTGGCCCGCGCACCGTCACCGGCCTGCGCACCAATCTGCGGGTCGGCATCGCCTACCTCGAAGGCTGGCTACGGGACGTCGGCTGTGTCGCCTGGGATGGGCTGATGGAAGACCTCGCGACCCTCGAGATCTCGCGCGCTCAGGTCTGGCAGCAGCTGCGTCATCGGGTCGTCCTCGACGACGGGTCCGAGGTCACCGCGGACCTGGTGTCGCGCCTGTTCGACGACGAGCTGCGCCGCATCGAAGGCGAGCTGGGGGCTCCGGCGCCGTCCTTCGGCCAGGCCCGCGACGTCGCCCGTCGTCTGTTCTTGGAGGAGCGGTTTCGGCCGTTCCTCACCGCAGGTCCGGACCTCGCCTGAGGGCGGGACCGGTGATCGCTCGCTGTCGTTGCTAATCGTTGGGGATGGACTGACCGTCAAGGGGGATCGAACCATGGAAGACCGCGCCGTGGAAGGGCAGAACGAAAACCTCGAGGACTTCACCCGCTGGACCGCCGACCTGCGGCGTCCCTATTCGCCGGCCGAGGTCGAGGGGCTGCGCAACTCCTTCACGCTGGCCCATACGCTGGCCGATCGCGGTTCGCGGCGCCTGCGTCGGCTGCTGGAGCAGCGGGATTTCGTCCAGGCCCTGGGAGCCCTCACCGGCAATCAGGCGATGCAGCAGGTGAAGGCTGGCCTCGAGGCCATCTACCTGAGCGGTTGGCAGGTCGCCGCCGACGCCAACCTGGCGGGCCAGATGTATCCGGATCAGAGCCTCTACCCGTCGAACAGCGTTCCCGAGGTGGTGCGCAAGATCAACCGCACGCTGCTGCGGGCGGACCAGATTCACCATGCCGAGGGCGAGGACGGGCAGGAGTGGATGGCGCCCATCGTGGCCGACGCGGAGGCCGGCTTCGGCGGCTCGCTGCACGCCTTCGAGCTCACCAAGGCGCTGATCGAGGCCGGTGCCGCTGGCGTCCACTTCGAGGATCAGCTGGCCTCCGAGAAGAAGTGCGGTCATCTCGGCGGCAAGGTGCTGGTGCCGACGCGGCAGTTCGTCGACACGCTGGTGGCGGCGCGGCTGGCGGCCGACGTCTGTCGGGTGCCGACGGTGATCATCGCCCGCACCGATGCCGGCTCGGCCAAGCTGATGACCTCCGATGTCGACGATTACGACCGGCCTTATCTCACCGGCGAGCGCACCGTGGAAGGCTTCTTCCGCATCCGCGGCGGTCTCGAGACGGCGATTGCCCGCGGCCTGGCCTACGCTCCCTATGCCGATCTGCTGTGGTGCGAGACCTCGACCCCGGATCTCGACGAAGCGCGGCGCTTCGCCGAGGCCATCCACGCCGAGTTTCCGGGCAAGATGCTGGCCTACAACTGCTCGCCGTCCTTCAACTGGCGGGCCCATCTCGACGCCTTCACGATCCGCAAGTTCCAGGAGGAGCTGGGGGCGATGGGCTACAAGTTCCAGTTCGTCACCCTGGCCGGCTTCCACGCCCTCAACTACAGCATGTTCACGCTGGCGCGGGATTACCGCGAGCGCGGCATGCTGGCCTACTCGGAGCTGCAGGATCGCGAGTTCGCCAGCGAGGAGCAGGGCTACACGGCGACCCGTCACCAGCGCGAGGTCGGGACCGGCTACTTCGACCAGGTGCGCCAGGTGATCTCCGGTGGCCGGGCGACGACCGGAGCACTGGCCGGCTCGACGGAGGAGGCGCAGTTCGGATAGGCCGTTGAGTTCACCCCAGGGATGAACAAACGCCGTGCCGGTGAGAGGCACGGCGTTTGTTTTTTTGCCCGCGGCCGTTTCCCGCGGCGGGTTTCCGGGGACCCCTTGGCCGGGGACGGTCGGCTGCGCGACCTGTTACGGCGAATCGCTCTCCTCGGGGGCGGCAAGGCGCAGTCCACGCCAGTCCGTGCGGCCGAGCTCGCGGTCTTCCGGCAGCAGCGCCAGCACCCGCCAGCGCAGCTCCTTGTCGGCCGCCGCCGCGGCAACGAAGGTCGGCGCCTGGTAGCTGCCGATGCCCTGTTGCAGCAGGGCCGAGTGCAGCGCCCCGCCGGCGGCGGTTTCGATCTCGAGGCGGTAGACCACCGCATCGCGGGCGAGGTGCCAGCGGAAGATCAGCTCGGTGGCCGCGACCTCGGAGTCCTGCGGCGGAGCGATCAGCTCGAGGCCGTTGCCGGCGGAAGCGGCCCAGCCGGTCGGGGCGCTGCCCACGAAGTAGCGCAGCGCCGGCAGGGGAAAGCCGGCCACCGCACCGCTGTGGACCACCCCTTGGCCGGCCCCGGCGGCGGCCAGATTCGAGTCTCCTTCTTTATCGTCGCTCGCCTCGATGCGCAGCAGGACCTGGTGCAGGCCCTCGACTTCGGTCGGAAGGAGCTGTGGGTCCGGTCCTGGCAAGACCACCCGGCCGGTGGGCGGCAGGAACTCGTTGAAGCGGCCGATCTCCAGGTAGCGGCGCTGCAGGGGACGCTCCTCGATGGGCAGCGAGGCCTCCGTCAGCAGGTCGCGGCTGGTCGGCGGATCATCCCCCGGCAGCACCACTTCCCAGCGACCCTCGAGACGGCCGGTGCCGTTGTAGGAGATCTCCGCCTCGAGCTGCGGTGGCAGGTCGCCGGTCAACACCGAAACCACCGGCAGGTCGCTGGCGAAGCGCAGCTGGACGTCGAGCAGGGCGAGCGGCACCCGTGCGCCACCGCCGGCCAGGCGGCAGGTCACGAAGACGTACTCGTCCGGTCCGCCGACGGTTGAGACGAAGCGTCGGACGTAGAAGAAGGACGAGGTCTCGCCGGCGGCCGCCGCCTGGTAGGCGCGGCGCGCGACGGAGGGCGGAATCGACATGATGTCGGTGAAGGCGCTGCCGGCGAGGCGCGATTGGTCGAAGCGGATCGGCAGGCGCCCGAAGACGGTGGCCGGATCACAGCGCAGGCCGAGGTCCGGGGCGGCGGGGATCAGCTCGCCGCACCAAGTGGCCTCTACCGGTACCTGGTTTTGCAGATTGCCGAAGGTGATGAAGACGGTCGTTGCGCCCTGGCTCGACACGTTGACTCCGTTCGGGTCGCGCGAGATGTCCGCCACGCTGGGCGTGGCGACAACGAGAGCCAGGGTGCCGGCGAGGAGGAGGGCTTTGAAGTGTTGCATGGCGTCTCCTAGAACAGGCTCAGATTGATGCCGGCCCGCAGGGTCCAGGAATCCCGGTCCTCGAACAGGCTGAAGCGACGATCGACGGCCTCGTAGGCCTGGCTGGAAAAGCGTAGGAAGAGCTGACCGCCGATGCCGTGGTGCTCACCGCGGCGGTGCTCGAAGCGATAGGTGCCTTCGGCGTTGCCGGTGAAGCTCTCACTCTCGGCGCGGCCATCGGGCGCCAGGATCTCGCCGTCGTTGAGGGAGAGGCGCGCCGCGAAGGCCCAGCGCTCCGCGGGCCGCCAGGCGAGGTCGAGACCGATGCGCTGGTTCTCGGTCTCTTCGCCGGTGGCCTGGCTGTCGCTCGCCTCGAGACCGAGGGCGATTCCGAGGTCGATCTTCGGGTTGAGCGAGAACCAGCCGTTGACCTCCTGCACCCGGGTCTCGAAGTCGTTGCCCTGGCGGCCCGGCTGGCGGTTGTCCTGATCGCTGCCGTTGACCATCCAGCCGAGGCGCCAGCGGGCGCCGGACCACTCGAGGCCGAGATTGCGGTTGTCGGACACCTGATCCGGCACGTGGGAGGCGTTGAAGCCGCTGTCGACGGGAATGCCGTCGCCCCGTTGATGGGTGCGGTCGAAGGCGGCGCTGAGCATCGGCAGCCAGGGCGCCCTTTCGGCCGGCAGATCGGCCAGCGGCAGCGTCAGGGAAGCGGCATCGCGGTCGGTCCGGGTGGTGAGGATCGACGGGATATCGTCGAGGTTGTCGCGCGCTTCGCTGTGGCTGACGGACAGGGCCACCGGACCGAGGGTGCCGTTGAGGGTCGCCTGGTCGTGGCGCCGGTCGGCGAGGATGCCGAGGGCTCCGAGGCTGCGGTACTGCGGGTCGGTCTGCTCGTGGCGCAACTCGAGGGTGCCGCCGAGGCGATGGCGCGGGCCGACGGCGACGTCCCGCAGCAGGTCGACGGCGAGGCTCGCCGATCGCCCTTCGCGGGTCTCGGGCCGGACCGCCACTAGGTCGGCGCCTTGGGCGAGGGCCGGGTCCGCCGGATTGACGAACTCACTCTCGGCCCAGCGGCCGGTGAAGCGCAGGCGCCCGTCCCAGCCGCGCGCGTCGACGGCGAGACCGAGGCCGGAAGACTCCTCGCGGTCGTCGATCACCCCTTGATTGAAGCCCGGCAAGGGGCGTTTCGAGCCATCGAGGAAGGTGACGCCGAAGGTCAGGGCACCCGGCTGCGCGGGGCGAGCCTCGATCTCCAGGCGGCCGGCGACCAGTTGGTGGTCGCTTTCGGACAGGCCGAGGGGGTTGTCCCATCCCACCAGGCTGGAGCCGGCGAAGGCGCCGCCGGCGAAGCGCAGGGCTCGGCCCATCGGCAGCGAGACCGCGACGCCGCGGGTCGAGAAGCTGTCGATGAGCTGCGGATGGCGGCCCCAGGTCAGGTGTCCGACCTCGAGCGCCGTCCTGCCGCGCGCCAGGCGCAGGGCGTAGCTCGCGAGATCGGCGCGCGGCGCGTCCTCGCCCTCGCTGGCGAAGCGCAGCGCCCGCTGGCGGTCGGTGGTGGCCAGGACGTTGGCTCCGAAACGGAGGTTCCAGCCGTTGCGCACCAGCTGGCCCTGAAGGTCGATCTGGCCGCCGACATCGCGCAGACCGGTTTCGGCGCCGGCCTCGGCGTCGCCGCCGGAATCGAGCAGCCCTTCTGACTGCAGGTCGAGGCGCGGTGTCACCTGGCGTGACTCGAAGCCCCGCCGGGTGAGCACTTTCACCGGCAGGCGGGAGAGCTCCTGCCAGCTACCTTGGTCGGCGACCTGATAGAGCACCAGCTCGGACTCGCCGGCGGGCAGGACCGCGAGCTCCGGCCGGAAAGTCCAGGTCGTGCCGCGGCGCTGGAAGACATCGGTCACGTCGAGGTTGCCGAGGACCAGCGCAAGGCGCCCTTCGCCGAGCTGCGGCAGGCGTGAAAGCTCGAGGACGATGGGCTCGTCGGAGGGCAGCCAGGCGTCGCTCCAGCGGGCCGAAGCGGTGATCGGTGATGGCGTCTGAGCGGCGGTGGCGGTGGTCAGCCCGAGGGCGACCAGGAGCACCGCCAGGGGGCGTCCCAGCTTGAGATCGATGAGCATCATTTGGGCTCTCCGGGAGGGACCGGGGGCGAGGTTCTCGCCCCCGTCACCACTCACTGGAAGTTGACCTTCCGCTGCGGGCGGTGATTGCTGTTGTTGCTGTCGTTGAAGGGCGAGGAGTACTTGAGCTGGTAGCAGTGCCGGCCGGAGCGTGGCGCCCGTCGCTCGGTGAACACCACGGTCTGGCTTTGGCCGGGGGCCAGCTCTTGCACCATCTGGATGTTGCCGGAGCCGCCGATCAGGCTGCCGTAGCCGCTGCAGGTGTTGCCCTTGAAGCGGTTGAGGCGCACCTTGGCGGCTTTGCACTGGCCGCTGCCCTGGTTCTTGAACAGCACATTCCAGGAGATGGTGCCGCCGCCGGGCAGGTTCGAGCCGTTGGGTGCCGTGAACTGAGCGCTCAAGTCACAGCCGGCACCGCTGCCGCCCCCGCCGCCGGGCCGCACCGGCGAGGTGAAGGTGACCGTCTTCGAGGGCGAGTGGTTGCCGTTGTTGCCGTCGCTGAAGCCACCCTGATAGGTGAAGGCATAGGTGAAGGTGCCGCTGGTCGGATGGTTGGAATCGACCCAGGACACCTTCTTGGTGCGGCTGGCGGCGACGGTCGGAAGCTGGGAGCTGCCGACGGTGACGGCGGGGCCGGACGGGCTCGAGCCGGAGTAGCGCCGCAGCACCAGGGTCTTGGCCGGACAGCTCTCGCCGCCGCTGTTGGTGAACTTGGCGGTCAGCTTGGCGGGGTTGGAGGCCGGAAGGTTCGAGTAGGTCGGCCACGAGAACACCGCTGCCAGCTCGCAAGGCTCGGCCAGGGAGCAGCCGTTGGCGTTGTGATTGGTGTTGAAGATGTTGTTGTTCTCATTGGTCTCGTTGACCACCTCGGTGCCGTCCGCCACCACCTGGATGGTGTGCGCCCCGTCGTTGGTGAAGGCGCGCTGCTTGCCGGTGCCGTTGGGGGGATTGGGAGACGGTCCGGAAACCGTCATGGTGCGCGACTGGCCGGCGCCGATGGCGCTGAAGAAGACGTTCTTGCGCCAGACGTTCAGGTTCGGGGTGCCGGCCGGATAGACCACCACCGAGGCGGCGGTGATGGTGTTGTTGAGCTGATTGCCCTGGTTGCGCATGGTGACCTGGATGCGACCGCAGTCGAGCACCTGGACGTTGTTGATGACGAGGTCTGGCTGGGCGGCCGCGGGCGGCGCCGCGGCGCTCATCGCGACCAGGGCCGTGAGGGCCGTGGCGAGGACGAAGATGCGGTGAAAAGGCTTCATGGTGGTTCCTTTCTCTTGTCTATGGGGTCTCTGGTCTATAGATCTGGGGTCGATGGGTGGCGGTCTGCGCCGGTCGCGATGGCGACCGGGCGGCACAGCCGGTTGTCGTCGGGATGGGGATCCCGGGGATCTTCGATTTCGAGGGTCTGGAGCCGGACCACGATGCACACCTCGCGCACGCCGCGGGCGAGGGGCAGATCGAGACGTCGCGCCACCTCTTGGCCCGGCCGCGGTCCCGGTCGCAGGCGCTTGCTGGCTCCGACCGGTCCGAGCTGGGTGAAGGCTTCGATCACCACTCCGTGGGCCGCCTGTCCGCCGACGTTGCGCAGCACATAGGGCAGGGTGACGACCTCGCCCGGGCGACCTTGGACGGCCGGTGCGCGGCGTGAGGTGCGGTCGCCGAGGCGCCACTCGAGGCGCAGGTCCGGCGGCGGGTTGCCGTCGGCGATCGCCACCGGGATGATCGCGAGGGCGAGGGTCAGAGCGCTGGTGAGGGCTCCGGCCAGGTGGGCGGTGAAAGACCTCCGTCGAGGCATTGCGGGCTCCGTGGTCAGTCGCCGGGCGGGATTGCCGCGACGACGAGACGGAGCCTAGGCAGCCCTCGGTGAGCGCGCTTGAGGGCGCCGTGACGGGCTCGTGAGCGAACCCTCAGGAGGTTCTGATGAAGATCTCAGGGAGTTACGGAAGGCCCGCGGGACGGGCGATTTCGGGGATTCTTCAGGGAGCTGGAATCAGGCTGGATCCGGCTCCCGTGGCCTCGACGAAGCGCGCCCGGCGCTCTTCAGCCCGCTGCACCGCGAGGCGAAAGGCGTCGTTTCCGGTGAGATTCGTCAACAGCGGGTCGGAGGCCATACACGGCGAGCAGAAGAAGCCCTGATCGACGGCCAGCTCGAGCTGCTCGACGGCGCCGCGCTGGTCGCCGGCGGCGGCGAGGAGCTGGGCCTCTTTGAAGGTCAGCTCGCCGCCCGCCGCCGCCAGCGTGCGGCGCTGATGCACCACCTGGCGGACGATGTCGCCGGCCGCGTCGCGGTCCCCTTCGAGGAGGGCGAGAAGGCTGGAGGAGTAGCGCGCGAAGAGGTCGTTGGGATTCAGCCGGAAGGCCGGCTCGAGCAGCTCCCGCGCCACCTGAGGGCGATTTCGCAGTCTCTCCGTGAGGCCGCGGTAGAACAGATTGTAGGGACTGTCGAGGCCGGGCAGGTAGGCCAGGAAGGTGTCGTACTCACCGCGATAGAGCAAGGTGAGGGGCACCTCGCCGAGCTCCTCGAAGACCAGAGGATCGAGCTCGAGGGCGTCCCGGACGTGGTTGGCCGCCAGGTCGAGAAGGCCGGCGTGGCGCAGCACGTAGGCACGCGCGACGAGGGTCTGAGGGGAACGTCGCACGGAGCTCCCTTGGAGCCGCTGCCAGGCTTCTTCGGTTCGCCCCAGGTCGGTCAGCACACAGGTCTGGAGGAAGAGGGCGTGGCTCATCTCCGGGGACACCTCGAGCGCGCGCTCGGCGGCGGCCAAGGCCTGGAGGGCGAACTCCGCCTCCCGGCCGCAGGACCAGAGCTGACTGTAGTGGGCGAAGCCCAGGGCCAGCCAGGCGAGGCCGAAGTTGGGGTCGCGCTCGATCGATCGGTCGAGCAGGTTGACCACCCATTCGCGATCACCGCAGGTCAGGTCGAGGAGGCGGGAGCGGGCTTCGAGGTAGAGGCGGAAGGCCTCGGGGTCGCTCGGCGAGCTGCCGTCACCGGTGGTGAAGGAGAAGGCGCCGCCGAGCTGCTCGATGACGTTGGCGGCGATCGCTTCCCGCACCCGGGTGAAGAAGGCGAGATCGGCATCGTCTTCGAGGTGGGGGAGATCGTAACCCCCGAGGGTCAGGGTCTGGACCCCGCGCTGCGGGTCCACCCGGTAGAGCTCGACGGTCAGGCGCGCTCGCGGCTCGGCACCGATCGGCGCCAGGCGGCCGGTGACGGCGGCCTCGGCTCCGAGGTCGCGCAGGTAGGCGGCGATACTCTCGCTGGAGAGCTCACGACCGCCGCCGTAGTCGGGCATCGGAACGTGCAGCCCCGGCTGGGCCGAAAGGCGGGCCCACAGCAGGTCCGTCATCGACAGCGAGAGCAGATCGCGGTTGGCGTCGTCGGTGGTGGTGGTGAAGGGCAACAGGGCCAGACGAGTCGTCCGATCGCGCTCGGGTTCGGGTGCCGAATCGGCTCGCGAGGTGGCCGTGCCGGGATCCCGCAGGAGCTGCGCGGCCGCCAGCCCGACGAGCAGCGAGAGCGCACCGATTCCGGCCCAGAGCGTCCACCGGGGACGGCCGCTGGGCCGCGATGAGGGCAGCGCTTCGGGCCTGGCCGGGGGTGGCGTTTCGTCTGCCTCCGGCGTCGGGCTCGGGTTGGCATCGCCGACGCCCTCTCGAACCTCGCCGACGAAGCGGTAACCGCGGCCGTGGACGGTGGCCAGGTAGCGCGGCTGCTTGGAGTCGTCGCCGAGGGCGCTGCGCAGCTCATAGACGGCGCGGGTGAGCACCGAGTCGGTGACCGCCTGCCCTTGCCAGACCTCGGCGAAGAGCTCGTCCTTGGCGATCACCCGCGAGCGGTGCTCGAGGAGATAAACCAGCAGATCGAAGACTCGCGGTTCGAGCCGTACCGCTTCCCCCTGACGGGTCAGCCGATAGGCGGCGCGGTCGATCTCGAATTCGGCGAAGCGATAGATCACGGCAATCTCTGGGGTCAGGCTATCCGGTCGTGAAATTCCTGGCAAGCCTTCCGGCGCTCCCTGCTGGATAGCGTAAGGCTCATAGATTCAATCACTTTAAGGGTTGTTCGAGGAGGCTCTGAAGGGCTCGGCGAGATCTCCCGGGAAGGCCGTCGAAGGCGCCCTTCGCCGGTCAAGGGCTCGCCGCCGGGCCGGTCCGTTACAGGTAACGACCAGGCCTCGAAGGCGCCACCCCTTGACGGCCGCGACCCTCCTGCGGTTCGATGGGCGGGTTCGAGCCCGACTGATCGATCTCGGAGGAGGAAGCCCATGATTCCGGTGAAGCCTGCGATCGCCAAGAATGCCCACGTGCCGTCCCTGGAGGAGTATCGCCGTCTGTACCGCGAGTCGTTGGACGATCCCGAGGGCTTCTGGAAACGGCAGGCGGAGCGTCTCGAGTGGTTCCAGGAGCCGCGCCGGGCGGGTACCTGGGACTATCACGAGGTCGATATCTCCTGGTATGCCGGAGGTCGCCTCAACGTCGCCTGGAACTGTGTCGACCGCCATGCCGCCCGGCAGCCGGAGAAGACGGCGATCATCTGGGCTCGCGACGAGGCCGGCGAGTACGAGCACATCTCCTACGCCCGGCTACAGCGTGAGGTCGGGCGCATGGCCAATGTGCTCAAGGCCCACGGCGTTCGCCGCGGCGACCGCGTCTGCATCTACCTGCCGATGATTCCGGAGCTCGCCTACACCATGCTGGCCTGCGCCCGCATCGGGGCGGTGCACTCGATCGTCTTCGCCGGATTTTCGGCGGAGGCGCTGCGCGAGCGCATCGAAGACGCCGGTTGCCGTCTGGTGGTGACCGCCAACCAGGGGCTGCGGGGCGGCAAGACCATTCCCCTCAAAGAGACCACCGATGAAGCCGTTCGCGGCCTCGCCATCGACGCCGTCCTGGTGGCCCGGCGGACCGCCCACCAGCCGGCGATGGAGGCCGGTCGCGATCACTGGCTGGACGACGAGCTGGCGCGCCAGCGGCCGGTTTGTCCGGCCGAGTGGATGGACGCCGAGTCGCCGCTCTTCATCCTCTACACCTCGGGCTCGACGGGCAAGCCGAAGGGCGTGATGCACACCACCGGTGGCTATCTGGTCTATGCCGCCTTGACTCACGAGATGGTGTTCGATGTCGGGCCGGACGATGTCTACGCCTGCGTCGCCGACATCGGTTGGATCACCGGCCACAGCTACATCATTTACGGGCCGCTGGCCAATGGCGCGACGACGGTGATGTTCGAGTCGACGCCGCTCTATCCCGATGCCGGCCGTTACTGGCGGCTGGTCGACGATCTCGGAGTCACCGTCTTCTACACCGCGCCGACGGCGATACGCGCTATCGCCCGTGAGGGCGACGAGTGGGTGAGTCGCTCTCGGCGTGACTCGCTGCGCGTTCTCGGCACCGTCGGCGAGCCGATCAATCCGGAGGTTTGGCAGTGGTACCACGATGTCGTCGGCGGCGGCCGCTGCGCCATCGTCGATACCTGGTGGCAAACCGAAACCGGCGGCATTTTGATCACGCCTTTGCCGGGAGCGACGCCGGCCAAGCCGGGCTCGGCGACCTTGCCCTTCTTCGGCGTCGAGCCGGTGCTGGTGGACGATGACGGGGCCGTCATCGCCGGCGACGACGTGCGTGGAAACCTATGCATGGCGCGTTCCTGGCCGGGCCAGGCGCGCACCCTCTACGGCGACCATGAGCGCTTCCGGGAGACCTACTTCAGCCAGTACCCAGGGCTCTACTTCACCGGCGATGGCTGCCATCGCGATGCCGATGGCTACTACTGGATCACCGGCCGTGTCGACGACGTCCTCAACGTCAGCGGGCACCGTCTCGGTACCGCCGAGGTGGAGAGCGCGCTGGTGGCCCACGACGCCGTCGCCGAGGCGGCGGTGGTGGGTTATCCTCATGAAATCAAAGGGACCGGCATCTTCGCCTATGTGCTGATCACGCCGGACTACCACGAGACCGATCCGGAAGAGCTGATCGGCATGCTCAAGGAACAGGTGCGGCACGCCATCGGGCCGATCGCCCGTCCAGACCGCATTCAGCTCGCGCCGGGCCTTCCGAAGACACGATCCGGCAAAATCATGCGCCGCATTTTGCGCAATATCGCTGCCGGCAACTACGACGATCTCGGCGATATTTCGACCCTCGCCGACCCGGCGGTGGTGGAGAAGCTGGTGGCGGCCCACCGGGGCGACGGATCGCCGACCGCGTGAGGACTTCAAATTGGCAGATCAATCATTAACCGATCCGCAAGCTGTGGCGGCCGCCATCCGTGGCCGCAAGACTTTCAAAGTGATGGGCAGTGCGGACGATGCCGCGGCCTTCTCGCCGGCGGCGGTGGAGACCAACCGGCAGCGAGTTCTCGAGTCCCTGCGTGTCGCCGGCTGGGCTCCGTTCCACTTCTTCCGCGGCGATGGCGGCCTCGCCGAGCCGTGGCGGGCCCACGTCCTGTGGCATCCGGAATGCCAGCGCTTGGCCGGGAAGATGCGCGACTGGTTCCCGGAGATGACGCCGTCCAACAAGCTGCCCAACATGATGTACGCCTGCGGGGCGCTGGTCGTGGTGACCTGGGTGCCGCAGTTCTACCACCTCGAAGAACGCAAGGACAGTCAGGTGACGACCGACGAGGAGCACCTGGCGGCGAGCTCGGCGATGGTCCAGAACCTGCTTCTCATGCTGACCGCCCACGGCATGGGGACCTACTGGTCGAGCGGCGGTCAGCTGCGCTCGCCGGAAGCCTTCGAGCGTCTGGGGATCCCGCCCAAGGAGCGCTTGCTGGCGGCCGTCTTCGTCGAGTTTCCGGAGACCCTCGGCGAAGCTCGCGAGCGCATCGCCGGGCGCCATCGCGAGCGGCGCTCGGATCGCTGGATTCGAGAAGTGGCGGAGCTCACCGAGCCCGATTGACGGCGGCCGGCGTGCCCCTGGGTTCGGCCCTCGCTGCACACGCCCTCGCCGGCGCAGCTCAGTCGAAGTGCTTGACGGACCGCCAGACGTCGTCGACCGGGGCGCGCAGGCCGCGAGCGACGAAGATCGGCCGTTGGTTTTCGGACGGCAGGCAGTGGCCGCAGTCGACCACCGCGGCGAGCTCGACGGAGCGATAGCTCTCCGCCAGCTCGTCGCGCTCGCCGCCGACCACCAGCACCACCTCGCCGCTGGCCTCGCCGGGGCCCCAGAGCCAGTAGTTGTTGTGTCCGCTGATCACCGGCGGGCCGAGGTCGCCGCCCAACACCTCGATGGCGCCGGCGACCCCGTAGTTGGGCGCGAAGGCGGCGGCCTGTCGGCGCTCGGCCTCCGGAAGATTGCGATAGACCTCGACCACGGCGTCGGCGATCCTCTGCCAGCCGTGCATGTCGGCATAGAACTGCGGCAGGGCGGCGAGCTCGCGGCGCTCCGAGGTCGAAGGCTCGACTCCCAGCCGCTGGGCGTGGGTGATGTAGTCGTCGACGGCCAGGAGAGGCATGCCGAAGGGCGCGACGAGGGCGGCAGCGGCGACGACGATCACCGCCACTCCAGCCCGCAGCCACCGACCGAGCCTGCCGCTGGTGAGGTTCTCCAAAGCGACGGCTCCGGCGGCGAGCAGGAAGCCGTAGGCGGGAGCCAGGTAGCTCGGCCTGGAGCTGCCGCTGGCGGCGAGGATCACGAACACCGTCAAGTAAATCCAGCCAAGGCTTCGGAAGGGTTTACCGCGGCGGCTGAGGAGTAGCCAGGCCAGGCCCCCCAGCCAGAGGGGTGCGATGAAAAAGCTCATCATCTCGACCTGGCCGAGCAAGAAGTCCAGCGGGGCGACCCTGACCATCTTTTCGCCGGTGGCATTGGCGATGAACTCGAGGGTCGGCCAGCCGTGCCCGATCTGCCACAGGACGTGGGGGAGAAAGATCGCCCCGGCAACGGCGCCGCCGAGCCACGGCCAGGGCTGGCGCAGGTCGCGGCGCAAGGGGGTGGCGAGAATGGCGACGAGGAGACCGGCGCCGAGCCAAAGGACGCTGATCTTGTTGAGCAGACCGAGGCCGCAGAGGACGCCGAGGCCCAACCAGGTGGCTCGCGGACCGGCCTGGGGACGACGCAACAGCCAGCACCCGGCGGCGGCCCAGACCAGCAGATCGAGGGCGTTCATCGAGTAGTAGTGGTGCAGGGCCAGCATCACCGGAGCGGTGCCGGCAGCGGTCATGGCGAGGATCTGGGCGAAGGAGCGTCCGCCGAGCTGGCGGGTGATCAGGCCGACCAACAGCACGGTGAGGGCTCCGGCGAGGGCCGGCGCCAGGCGCATCGCCAGCAGCGACTCGCCGAAGAGCCCCCGCCAGGCGGCGAGCAGGGCGATCGAGAGGGGCGGATGATCGACGTAGCCGAGGTCGAGGCGCTGACTGCAGGCGACGTAGTAGAGCTCGTCGCGGAAGATGCCGTAGCCGCGAAAGGTCAGGGCATGGAGCAGGAGCTTGAGGCCGGGAATCAACACCAGCGGCCAAGAAAGGGCCCGATTGGGAGCGGTCATGATCCCTCCAACGTCGTGCACAGGGGCGAAGACTTGGTCGCTGCGGAGTGGGCGCCTCGAGCAGCAGGAAGGTGGTGAGTAGATCGGGTCAGCCGACAGGAGGGGGCACGACGAGATTTTGCCATGGCTTCTCCAACGCGCCGGCGAGGACGAAGTTTCGACACTCCATCGAAGCGAGGCCTACCGCCAGGTTGCTCCGCGGAACCATGGACCGAGTCGGTCATCCGTTTTTGTTTTATTTCGAAGTAGTGTATGGTCTGATCGCTGATTCGGTTTCTTCTCTGTATCTCTCCAGCAGGCAGTGGGTCCGGTACGCACCGTTCTTCGGTAGCAGGAACGACCAGAATGGAGGGATATCTATGCAAAATCTCGCAGCCCGGCGGCGCTCGACGCCGCTCATCATCATCATGCTTCTGGCCTGCGCGCCGATCGGCTCTGCCGGTGCCCAGAGCGATGGCCTGTTCGTCGACGGCGCCGGCGCGGTAGGCGTCGGAACGGAGACTCCGACCACTCCGCTTCACGTCTTGCGCGATGACGGCAGCGCTCGGATCCTGGTCGAGGAGGCGGCGACGACCACCGCTATCCGCGACCTGTTCGAGCTTCGCAACCGCGGCCGCACGGAGTTTCGGATCACCGACACCGCGCCCGGCGCCCGCTCCTGGACCTTCAGCAATGCCCTGGCGGGCAACGGCTTCATCATCACCGCCGCCGCCTCTGGGGTCAACGAGATGCGGCTGATGGCCGGCGGCAACGTGATCTTCGCCGGCAACATCACCGCCCAGCAGCCGGGGAGCTCGATTCCGGACTACGTCTTCGACGCCGAGTACGAGCTGCGGCCGCTGGCGGAGGTCGAAGCCTTCGTTCGCCGCCATCGCCACCTGCCCGGCGTGCCGTCGGCGCAGGACATCTCGGCGCAGGGCCTCGACATGACCACGATGCAGCTCAAGCTGCTCGAGAAGGTCGAGGAGCTCACCCTCTACGCCATCCAGCAGCAGCATCTGCTCGAGCGACAGCAGGAGCAGATTCGCCAGCTGACCACCCGCCTCGAAGGCGCGCCGTGAGGCGCCGCTCAGGGGCGGCCCCGCAGGGGCCAGGGGAGCGCGCCGGCGCGCCGGTGGCTCGCCGGGCCGGTCGGTGGCGCCGGAGGGTGACGCTCGTCGTCGTCGGATGGGCCTTGGCGTGGAGCTCTGCGGCCACTCAGGAGGCCTTCGAGCTCACCCTCGGTGTGGTGGTGGATCCGGCGGACGGGGCGCTCTACGCCATGCGCCCGGAGGGCGGACTGGAAAAGATCTCGCTGGCGTCCGGCAGTGTCCTCTGGACCAGTGACGAGGCGGACCAGCCGGTAGCGCTCGACGGCGACCGGCTGGTGGCTCAAGTGATTCGTCCGGGCGCCCTGTCGCGCTTGCATGTCGTCTTGCTCGATGCGGCCGCCGGCCGGCTCGAGGAGTCGTTCTCGGTGACCCTGCCGGCGGGGGTGCGGGCGACCCTGGACGAGGCGATCGGTCGTCGTTTCGAGCTCACCAGCCGGCGCTCTACGGGGAAGCTCGAGCTCGTCTGGACTCAGACCGAACGCTACGCCCAAGGGGTCGCGCCGGGCGCCGGCGCACCGCCGGAGACGCTCCGCCGCGGCGCCCTGCAGTGGGATCGACAGGCCGGTGAGCTGGTCGCCGTCGAGAACGCTCCGCCGGCGCCGGCCTGGCCGCCCTCGGTTGAAGCCTGGCGTGCCGCTGGTCGCTCCGCCGTGGGGCCGGTGGCGGCGGGAGTGGTGATCGCGGCAACCGAGGTGGTCGGCGGCCAGACCGCGCCGGACAGCAGGATCATCCTCAAGCGCTGGCAGCGATCCGGCGGCGAGCCGCTGCCGGATCACGAGCTCTTTCGCGGCCCCCACTTGCTGCAATTTCCCTCGGCGGACGGCCGCCATCTGCTGGTTACCCAGCGGCACGCCCGGGGGGAGGCGGAGGAGTACGAGTGGTCGCTGTTGTCCCTCGAAACCGGAGAGTCGGTGGGGCGCCTACGGCACCGCCAGGCGCATTCCCCATTCTTCGTCGACGACGATCATGTCGTCCTGATCGAGCGGCCCTTCGGTCGCCGCTCGGGAGAAGAGTGGGAGGAATCGCCACGGCGCCTGCACGCGATCGTCCTCGGCAGCGGCAGCTCGGTGTGGGAACGGACCCTCCGGTCCACGCAGCTGCGTGGACCGATGCCGCCATGAGCGCTCCCAGCGGTCCTGGTCGGAGCTGCAGAAACTCGCATCGAGAAACTGGCGCTGGAGGGAGAATGAAAAATACCGCTCGCAATCACCACCGGATCGTCGTCGCGATCCTCTGCTTCGCAGCCGCCTTTAGTGTGGAGGCTCAAGGACAGCTGGTCTGGGAGGCCAAGGGCCCGGCGCCGCTCCTTCTCGGCTCGGTGGAGAACATTTCCGCCGGACCGGTGGCGGGCGCCCTCGAGGCGGTGGTGGCGCATCCCACGAATCCCGACATCTTGTGGGTCGGATCAGTCAACGGAGGCGTCTTCCGCACCCTCGATGCCACCGCTTCGATTCCGATCTGGACCGCCCAGACGGACCACCTGCGGTCCCTCTCGATCGCCGCCCTGGAGCTCGATCCCACCGACGGCAGCCATCAGACACTGGTGGCGGGGATCGGCCACACCAGTGCCTACGGTGGCATCGGCGGCGCGCTGGAGGGGGTGATGAGGACCACCGACGGTGGGGTCTCCTGGACTCTCCTGCCGTCGGCAAATCTCGTCGGACTCGACCTGCGGGGGGTGGCCCCCCGGGGCTCGACTCTGGTGGCGGCGGTCCGGGGACCGTTCTCGAGCTGCTCGTCTCTGGGGATCTTTCGCAGTACCGATTCGGGGAGTACCTTCATCCGGCTGTCTCACAACCTCTTCGGCGGCCTCAGCGCCGCGGGGCTGCCGTGCGGCTTCGCCTTCGACCTGGCCCAGGATCCCACCCTGAGTACGCGACTGTACGTCCCTTCGACCGGCCTCGGCCTGGCGGAGGACGGTCTCTACCGCAGCAGCGATACCGGGGCGACCTGGACCCAGGTCGGCGCCGGCTCGGTGATGGACATGGCGCTAGAAGCCACGCCGGCGGTGGTGCAGGTGGTGGCCGGCCGCGGTGGTGGAAACCTCTTCGTGGCGACCTGCGCCAGCGGCCGCCTGTCGGGACTGTTCCACTCGCCCGATGGCGGGACGAACTGGTCCAGCCTCGACCTGCCGCAGACTACCGAGCTGTTCGGCGCCGTCTATGGAGTTCACCCGGGGGGGCAGTGCAACCCCCATCTCTCGCTGGTCGCCGATCCGCTGGACCACTCGGTGGTCTATGTCGGCGGCGACCGTCAGCCTGCCGCCAACGAGGCGCTCCAAGGCAATGCCTTCCCGAACTCGATCGGCGCCAGCGGCTTCGTCGGTCGTCTGTTCAGGGTCGACGCGGATCTGGCGCCGGGCAGCCAGGCGCGCCCGATCACCCATTGCGCACCGCCTCTGCCGGCGGCCTGTGGCGGTCAGGCGAGCACCGCATCGGACAGCGCTCCCCACGCCGACTCGCGGGAGATGGTGTTCGACGCCAACGGTGACCTGATCGAGGTCGACGACGGCGGTGTCTATCGCCACACGGATCCCCTCGGTGGCGCTGGCGACTGGCAGTCGGTGGTCGGCAACCTGGCGGCCATCGAGCAGCACGACAGCGCCTACGACTCGCTCAGTAACATCATCATCTCCGGCAACCAGGACAACGGCAGCGGTGAGCAACTGCTGCCGGCGAGCTCGGTGTGGGCCACGGTGCGGGGAGGGGACGGGGGAGACGTGGTGGTGGCGCCCGGCGATC
Source organism: Acidobacteriota bacterium (assembly GCA_039028635.1). Lineage (NCBI taxonomy): Bacteria > Pseudomonadati > Acidobacteriota > Acidobacteriota bacterium. The sequence continues at coordinate 40,333 of JBCCHV010000019.1, read as the reverse complement.
CCCTGGCGAGCCAGTCGACCCGCTACGCCAGCGCCCAGAACCTGCAATCCCTGACCCGCCGCATCTATGATGCCGCCAACGTCCTGGTGACGGCGATGGAGCCGACCCTGACGCCGATCGGCGGCTCGCCGGCGATCGCGCCGCAGTTCAAGACCCCGTTGGCGGTGAATGCGCTGGACCCCACTCGGCTGATCGCGGGGGGTGCCAACGGCGTCTACGAGAGCCTGACCCGCCTCGACACCATCAACCGCATCTCGACCGCCAGGATCACCTCGTTCACTGGCGGAAGCCCGATTGCCTACGGTCGGCCGGGCAATGCGGAGCTGCTTTACTTTGGAACCGCCACGCAGGTCTGCCAGCGCATCGGTGCGCCGGGCGCCGCCGTCTCCTGCACCACCCTGACGGCCGACTTCCGTGGCATCACCGCGGTGGTGCTCGATCCGGACAGCGACACGGTGGCCTTTGCCGTCGACGTCGCCAACGTCTTCCGCACCAACAATGCCGGATCCACCTGGAGCGCCGTCACCGGCGATCTGTTCACCGCTCCGGGCAACAACGCCGGAAATATCAACTTCGCCGAGTACGTCAACGGTCCCGGCGGCGACCTGCTGGTGGTGGGCACCGACACCGGCGTCTACGCCGCCAGCGAGGGCGCGGGCTTCTCGACCTGGACGCCGCTGGGAATCAGCTTGCCGAACGCCCCGGTCTACGAGCTCGACTACGATCCCGCCGACGATGTGCTGCTGGCGGGAACCCTGGGGCGAGGCGCCTGGCTTCTGGACTTTGGCGGCTGCCCGGCAAACGCGGTGATCGCCAACACCACCCTGAGCGCTGCCGCGACCTTCACCGCAAGCAACTCGATCACCCTCGGTCCGGGACTGGAGATCGATGGGGCGGGGGTCCACATGGTGTCGCCGGCTACCGCCCTGGGGCCCGGGACTGCGGTCACCAACACCTTCTCGGCGACCCCTGGCACCTGCCCGTGAGCTCGGCTAGATAAAGATGCTGCGAAAGAATCAAGCCTAGTCTTCGAGGTGCCAGGAGCCGCGCTCGGCGAGGCGGATGCTCTGGGTGTCGTCGCCGTGACGGCGCTTTCCGGGCGTCAGCCGCTGGTAGGTGCCGGAGGCTTCGAGCAGGCGGGCCTGTTGGTTGTCGCGCAGGTGGAGGAAGAGGATCTCGTCCCGTAGCGGATCGCGCAGGGCGGGATCGCTCACCGGGAAGAGCACTTCGACGCGCCCGTCGAGGTTGCGCGGCATGAGGTCGGCGCTACCGAGATAGATCTCTTCGGCGCCGCCGTTGTGGAAGTAGTAGATCCGGGCGTGCTCGAGGAAGCGACCGACGATGGAGGTCACGGTGATGTTCTCGGAGAGGCCCGGCACGCCGGGCCGCAGGCAGCAGATGCCGCGCACCTGGAGGTCGATCCGGACGCCTGCCTGGGAGGCTTCGTAGAGGGCGCGAATGCAGGCGCGATCGACCAGCGAGTTCATCTTGAAGGCGATGTGGCCATCGCCGCTCTCGCGATGCAGGTCGATCTCCCGCTGGATGCGGTCGAGGAGCTGCTGGCGCATCGAGTGGGGGGACACCAGCAGCTTGTGGTAGCGATCCTTGCGCGAGTAGCCGGTGAGGGCATTGAACAGGTCGGAGACGTCGGAGGCGATCTCCTCGTCGGCGGTGAAGAAGCCCAGGTCGGTGTAGATGCGCGCCGTCTCCGGGTTGTAGTTGCCCGTGCCGAGGTGGACATAGCGACGGATTCCCTCGTGCTCCTTGCGCACCACCAGGCACATCTTGGCGTGCGTCTTGAGGCCGAGGAGGCCGTAGACCACGTGCACCCCGGCACGCTCCAGAGCGCGCGCCCAGACGATGTTGTTGGCCTCGTCGAAGCGGGCTTTGAGCTCGACCAGGGCGGACACCTGCTTGCCGTTCTCGCGCGCCTCCATCAGAGCCTCGACGATGGGAGAGTTGGGGCCCACCCGATAAAGGGTCTGCTTGATCGCCAGGACGTCCGGGTCCTCGGCCGCCTGGCGCACGAAGTCGACTACCGGCGTGAAGCTGTCGTAGGGGTGATAGAGCAAAACGTCGCGGCGCCGAATGGCGGCGAACAGGCTCTCTTCGCCGCTCAGCTCCGGCGGCACCAAAGGCAGGAACGGCGGGTCCTTGAGCTCCGGTCGTTCGACCTTGGTGAGCTCGAAGAGGTCGGACATGCCGAGCGGCGCTTCGGCTTCATAGACCTGGTAGGGGGCGAGCTCGAGGTTGCGGGTGAGGATCTCGCGAATGCGCTCCGGCATGCGCTCGTCGACCTCCAGTCGCACCACCGAGCCGAAGTGGCGCAGGCCGACCACCTCCTGCATCGCCGACAGCAGGTCCGAGGCCTCGTCCTCCTCGATCTCGAGGTCGGCGTCGCGGGTCACCCGGAAGGGATAGGCGGCGTCCACCTCGAGCTCCGGGAAGAGCAGGTCGAGGTTGGCGGCGATGACCTCCTCGATCCACACGAAATGGGTCGCCTGGGGCAGCTCGAGGCCGAGACGCTGGTAGCTGCCGGCCTTGTCCTCGCTCGGAATGCGCAGCAGCCGTGGCAGGCTGTTGGGCACCTTGAGGCGGGCGAAGCGGTCGCCGTGGCCGGGGTCGTTGATCACCACCGCCAGATTGATGCTCAGGTTCGAGATGTGCGGGAAGGGGTGCGACGGGTCGAAGGCGAGGGGCGTCAGGGTGGGGAAGATCTCGCTGCGGAAGTGGCGCCGCAGGAGCTTGCGCTGCTTGCTCTTGAGATCGTCATAGCGCAGCACCCGGATGCCGCGGTGGCGCAGTTTGGGAAGCAGGTCGTCGTTCCAGCAGCGGGCGCGGCTCTCGATCAGCGGGGTGAGCGCTTCGCGAATGGCGGCGAGCTGCTCCGCCGGCGTCATGCCGTCGGGCGGTGGCTCGAGGGCGCCGACAGCGAGCTGGCGGCGCAGGCCCGAGACGCGGATCATGAAGAACTCGTCGAGGTTGCTCGAAAAGATCGCTAGAAACTTGACCCGCTCGAGCAGCGGATGGCGGGTGTCCAGGGCTTCTTCGAGGACGCGCTCGTTGAAGCGCAGCCAGCTCAGCTCGCGGTTGAGATACTGCGAGGGGGATTCCGCGTCGACGGCTTCCGGCTGTTCCGGGGGGCTGCTCTCCAGTGAGGTGGCAGTGCTCTTCAAAGCTTTGGCTTTCTTGGTTTTCTTGACCACTCGGGCGCCTTTCGGAAGCTAGCAGAGGGCTGTGACAGCGGTGTTGCAGCAGCGGCGGTTGCTCTGCCTTGGGAAGCCTGTCAAATTGTAGGCGATTCAGACCCACGGCCGGCGAGTTGCCGCCTTGCATAGGACTCGGATGACTGGTGACGCGACGAACCCTACTCCTGCTCCGCCACGGTAAGTCCGACTGGACGGTGCAGCACGACGACGACCGGCAGCGTCCGCTCAATCCTCGGGGGCGGCGGGCAGCCCTCACCATCGGACGGTTTCTCGCCGCGGCCGGGCCGTTGCCCGATCTCGCCATCGCGTCGCCGGCCGAGCGGGCCCGGCGGACCCTCGAGCTGGCGGCCTCGGCGGGGGCTTGGAATCGCCCCGTGGCGGTGGCCGAAGAGATCTACTCCGAGTCCGTCGAGGGCCTGTTGGAGCATTGGCTGCCGGGATTCGATGACTCCCTGCGCCGGGTTCTGCTGGTCGGTCACCAGCCGACCTTCTCGGAGCTGCTGCGCCGCCTGGTCGGCGGCGGCGACTTTCGTTTCCCGACGGCGGCCTTGGCGCGCATCGATTTACCCCTCGAGAGCTGGGCTGAGCCGGCGGCCGGCCGCGGTGAGCTGCGCTGGCTGGTGACCCCGAAAATCCTGCAGCGCTGGGAGGAGGCACCTTGAGTCGCCAGAGCAGCAGTGGTGAGCGCGGCCGACGCCGCGCCTTGACGGTGGTGACCTCGCGCGGTAATCGACAGCGATTCTTGCGCGGCATGGTGACCCACGATTTGATGCAGCGCGGTCTCGACTTCGACAGCGCCTACGCCTCGGCGCGGGCGATTCGGGATCACTTCGGTGATCGCGACGAGGTGACGACGGCGGAGATTCGCGACCTCGTCGACCTCCATCTCGAGGGTCTGGCCGGCGAAGCGGTCCTGCCGGCGCGGCCGGCGCCGGACCTGTTCGTTGTCTACCACGGCGAGAAGCAGCCCTTTTCTCGTGGCTTATTGGCGCGCAGCGTGCTCGCTGCCGGCGTCGACCTCGATCGCGCCTATCGGCTGGTCGTCGAGCTGCGCGGTGAGCTGCGGGCGGAGGGCGTCGAGGTGTTGCCGAGCGCCGAGATCGCCCGCCGCATGGGCGCCCTCCTCGAGCGCTTCGAAGGGCCCGACGCGGCCCGTCGCTACCGCCTGGTGCGGCGGATCTCGCGCTTGCCGCGACCGCTGGTGATCTACCTCGGGGGGGCCAGCGGGACGGGCAAGTCGACCCTCGCCCTCGAGCTCGCGCCGCTGCTGCGCATCTACCGCGTCACCGCCACCGACACCATTCGCCAGGTGATGCGGATGGTCTTCTCTTCGGCCATCCTGCCGGCGCTCCATACATCCAGCTTCGAGACCGCCGACGGCGTCGCGGCGACGGACGGTCTCGAAGGGGGAGAGCGCCTGCTGGCCTCCTTCGAGGAGCAGGCGACGCGCGTCGCCGTCGGCGTGCGGGCGGTGGTGGAACGCGCCATCGCTGAAAACCTCAGCGTCCTGGTGGAAGGGGTTCATCTCTATCCGCCACTGATTCCTTTCGGCGACCTCGAGGGCGCGGTGTATCAAGTTCCCTTGATCCTCGGCACCCTCGATGCCGAGGCCCATCGACCGCGCTTTCTCTCTCGCGCTCGTCTCGGCGGGCGCCGGGCGGAACGCTACGTCGAGAGCTTCGGCGCCATCCGGGCGATTCACGACCACGTCTTGCAGCAGGCGGAGCTGCACGACGTGCCACTCCTCGACACCTCCCGAGGTGAGCTGCCGGTGGCCGAGAGCCTGCGCCTGATCACCGGTCTGCTCGAACGCCGGCTGCCCGCCTTGGCCCAGGAAGAGGTCGAGCCGGAGAGCGTCAAGGGGCCGACCCTGCTGCTGATCATCGACGGCATGGCGGATCGGCCGGTGCGCTCCCTCGGCGGGCGGACACCGCTGCAGGCGGCCGAGACGCCAACCCTCGATCGCCTCGCCCGGGAAGGTCGCTGCGGCCTCGCCGACCCCATCTCTCCGGGAGTGGTCCCGGACACGGCGGCCGGCAGCCTGGCCCTTTTCGGACAGTCTCCGCTGGCCCTCAAGCGTGGTCCCGTGGAAGCCCTCGGGGCCGGCGTCGAGCTCTCCGCCGGCGATGTCGCCCTGCGCGGCAACTTCGCCACCCTCGACGCCGACGGGCGAGTGATCGACCGCCGCGCCGGACGCATTCGCCTCGATACGGAAGAGCTCGCCGCCGTGCTCGACCGCTTGCCCCTGCCGGGCAGCCTGGCGGACGAGGCCGAGGTGCGGGTCAAGGCCGCGACGGAGCATCGCCTGGCGGTGGTCCTCCGGGGCGAGGGACTGTCGTCGGCCATCGGCGGCAGCGATCCCGGCGATGGGGCCCTCGGGCAGCGTCCGTTGACGCCGCAATCGACCGATCCGGACGATCCGCGGGCGGTCTACACAGCGCGGATTCTGGCGCTTTTCGAGGAAGAGGCGCGTCGCCTGCTGGCCGACCATCCGGTGAACCGCCGCCGCCACGGGGCCGGTCAGCCGATGGCCAATGCCGTACTGACCCGCGGTGCCGGCCGGCCCCACCGCTTGATCCCTCTCGAGTCCGGCGGAGATCCACTACGCCTGGCCTGCATCTCCGGCGATCGCACGGTGCTCGGCCTGGCGCGTTGGCTCGGCGCCGAGATCGTTTCGACGCCGGCGATGACCGCTAATCTCGACACCGACCTGGCGACCAAGCTGAATTTCGCGGCCGATCATCTGCGCCGCGGCGACCTGGTGGTCGTGCACGTCAAGGGGGCCGACATCGCGGCCCACGATCGCCGGCCGGATCTCAAGGTGGAGTTCCTCGAGCGCGTCGACGGAGCCCTCGGTGAGCTGCTCGAGAGCACCTCCGGGCCGCTCCGGGTGGCGGTCGCTTCGGACCACGCCACCCTCTCCGAAAGCGGTCAGCACGCCGCCGATCCGCTGCCGGTTCTGATCTGGGGAGAAGGCATCGAGGCGGACGCCGTGCAGGTCTATGACGAGCACGCCGCCGTGGGTGGTAGTCTTCAGCGGTTTCCGCTTCAGATGCTGTTGGGGCGACTCTTCGATTTGGTTTGATTTTTGGCCTTCTGAGCCTTTCTCTAATCTGGAATCATGAACCTGGAGGTCTCTATGAGACACCTGGCCGCTGTATGCGCAATTCTGTTGCTCGCCGCTTGTGGACGGCCTGCCGAGGACGGCAGCCGGGCGGGCCGCACGATCATTCAGAACAAGGGCTCGGACACCCTGGTCAACGTCGCCCAGGCGTGGGCCGAGAACTACAAAGAGGTGGCTCCGAACGTCGCCGTGGCGGTTACCGGCGGTGGCTCCGGAACCGGTATCTCGGCGATGATCAATGGCACCGTCGACATCGCCAGCTCGAGCCGCGCGATGAAGGATCGGGAGCTCGAGTCGGCGCGCGCCAACGGCGTCGAACCGAAGCAGCACATCGTCGGTTATGACGCGCTGGCGGTCTATCTGCACGCCGACAATCCGATCGACACGATGAGCCTCGAGCAGCTCGCCGACATCTACGGCGAGGGGGCGACGGTCGAGTCCTGGAGCCAGCTCGGCGTCGAGGTGCCGGGTTGCGACAGCGACGAGATCGTCATCGTCAGCCGCCAGAACAACTCTGGCACCTACGTCTACTTCAAAGACACGGTACTCGGTAAGGAGCGCGATTACCGTCTCGGCACCCGCGACATGCACGGCTCGAAGGACGTCGTCGACCTGGTCGAGAAGACCCCCTGCGCGATCGGCTACTCCGGCCTGGCCTACGCCACCCATGGCGTCAAGATGGCGTGCATCGTCACCGGCGAGTCGGCGGAGGGAGAAGAAGGTGAGGAGGCCGGATCCGGGTGCGTCTCACCATCCGTCGAGACCGCCGTCGATCGCTCCTACCCGATCGCGCGACCGCTCTTCATGTATACCTCCGGCGAGCCGGAGGGCGCCGTCAAGGCTTATCTGGACTGGATTCTGAGCCCGACCGGTCAGTGCATCATCGCCGAGAAGGGCTACGCCCCGGCGGTCGAGGTCGACTGCGTCTAGATCTCTGCCGGGGCTCGCCCCGGCGCTGTTCGCTGCTCACCGACCGGGCTCCGAGACCACCTCTCCGCTGGTCCTCCGGCGCTGCCGTCGGGAAGTCAAAGGAAGAAGGTTGACATGAGTCATTTGGAACAACGCCTCGAGGCCGACCTGGAGGACATTCGGGCACGCGTCGGAGCGATGGGGGAGGCCGTCGAGGCGGCCCTCGGCGATGCCGTCCAGGCCCTGGTGCGGCGCGATTTCGAGCTCGCCGGGGAGACCATTCTCGGGGATCACGCGATCAACCGCGCCAGCCGCGAGATCGATCGGCGCTGCCACTCCTTCGTCGCCCTGCACCTGCCCAGCGCCGGTCACCTGCGCTTCGTTTCCTCGGTGCTGCGCCTGAACCTCGAGCTCGAGCGGATCGGCGACTACGCCGTGACCATCTCGCGCGAAGCGGTGCGCATCTCGGCGCCGCTGCCGGAGCTCCTCGCCGACGACGTCGAGCTGCTGGCACAGCAGAGCCGGGCGATGCTGCGCCAGGCCATCGCCGCCTTCCGCGAGGGCAACAGCGACCTCGCCCGCGGCACCCTGCCGATGGCGCGGCAGTCCGATGCCCTCTACCGCAAAGTGCTTTCCGACCTGCTGCAGGCCGGCGAAAAGGGGCAACAGGAGCTGCAGGACCTGCTGGCCCTGCAGGCCGCCCTCAAGGGCCTCGAGCGGGTCAGTGACCAGGCCAAGAACCTCTGCGAGGAGACGATCTTCATCGTCACCGGCGAAACCAAGGCCCCGAAGCACTTTCGGGTGCTCTTCGTCGAGGCCGCCAACGATGGCGCCAGCCTGATCGCCGAGGCCCTGGCCCGCGACTCCTTCGCCGATTCCGGGGAGTTCGCCTCTGCCGGCTGGGCGCCGGCGACGGCCGCCGATTCGCGCGTCGCCGCCTTTCTTTCCCGTCGCGGCTTCGACCTCGCCGCTCTCGAGCCCAAAGCCCTCGAGCCGCAGGGCGACGAGCTGGAGGCCTACCACGTGATCGTCGATCTCTCCGGTGACGGCCGAGGGCATCTGCAGGTGCCCTTCCGCACCGTGCTGCTGTCCTGGGACGTCGCCCTCGATCTCGGCGACCTCGATCCGGAACGCGCGGCGCCGCGCCTCGAGAACTGCTATCGCGATCTGGCCCATCGATTGCGCGAGCTGATGGAGCGCCTGCGCGGGGCGGAGAACCTCTGACCGTGGAACGGGCGGAAGATCGTCGCACGGCGGCCTGGTATGTCGACAAGGGAGTCCAGGTGCTGGTCTTCCTCGGCGGCATCTCGGCGGTTCTCTTCATTCTCGGCATCTTCGCCTTCATCGCCAAGGAGGGGCTGCCGTTCATTCTCTCGACCCTCGATGTCGGCGAGCTGCTGACCTCGCCGCGCTGGCGCCCGACCTCGGATCACAACCCGACCTACGGCGCCTTGGCACTGATCGCTGGCACCGCCAGCGTCACCGGTCTGGCGATGCTGGTGGCGGTGCCGTTCTCCCTCGGGGCGGCGATCTATATCGGTGAGTTCGCCACCGGCCGGCGGCGCGAGATTCTCAAGGTTCTGGTGGAGATGCTGGCGGCGATTCCGTCGGTGGTCTGGGGCTTCATCGGTCTGAGCATCATGAACCCCCTGATCATCGATCTGTTCAATGTGCCGGTGGGCCTCAACATCCTCAACTCCGGCGTGATCCTGGGCCTGATGGCGGCGCCGATCATGACCACCATCGCCGAGGACGCCCTCAAAGCGGTGCCGGAGAGCTATCGCGAGGCCGCCGAAGCGCTCGGCGCGACGCGCTGGCAGGTGATTTCCCGGGTGGTGCTGCCGGCGGCCAAGAACGGCCTGGTGGCGGCGGTGCTGCTCGGCGTGGGGCGAGGCTTCGGCGAGACCATGGCGGTGTTGATGGCGAGCGGCCATTCGGTGAATTTGCCGACCAGCGTCTTCGACTCGGTGCGCGCGCTGACCGCCACCATCGCCGCCGAGCTCGGCGAAACGGCCGTCGGATCGGATCACTACGGCGCTCTCTTTACCCTCGGCATCCTGCTCTTCATCGTCACCTTCGTCATCAACCTGACCGCCGACCTCGTGGTCCGCGGTATCCGCAAGAGGTAGCGCGCCATGTTCGCGGCAACCCATCTCGACCAAAGAAATCAGAAGATCGAGCGCCTCTACAAGCTCCTCTTCCTGTGGATGACGGTGGTGCTGATCCTGCCGGTGATCATCATCCTCGGGGTCTTGCTGTGGGAAGGCGGTCCGGTGCTGTCGATCGACTTCCTTTTCACGGAGCCCAAGGATGGCATGACCGCCGGCGGAATCTTCCCGGCCCTGGTGGGGACCGTCTGGCTGGTGGCGGTGGCGCTGCTGGCCTCGGTGCCGATCGGCGTGGCGGCCGCCCTCTACCTCAGCGAGTACGCCCCGGACAACTGGCTGACCCGCTCCATCAACCTGGCGATCATCAACCTCGCCGGCGTGCCGTCGATCGTTCACGCCCTCTTCGGCGTCGGTGCCTTCGTGCTCTTCTTCCGCTTCGGAACCAGCATCTTGGCGGCCAGCCTGACGTTGGCGGTGATGACTCTGCCAGTGGTGATCGTGTCGGCCCGGGAGTCGATGCAGGCGGTGCCGCAGGCCTTTCGCGAGGCCTGCTGGAATATGGGCGCGACGCGCTGGCAGACGATCCGCCACGTGGTGCTGCCGAACTCGATCAGCGGCATCCTGACCGGCGTCATCCTGGAGGTCTCGCGCACCACCGGTGAGACCGCGCCAATCATGTTCACCGGCGCGGCCTTCTTCTTGCCCTTCTTGCCGCAGAGCGTCTTCGACCAGACCATGGCGATGTCGCTCCACTTGTTCGTCATCTCGACCCAGGTGCCCGGGGTGCCGGAGCGGCTGCCCTTCGGCGTCGCCCTGGTTTTGATCGGCATGGTGCTCGCCATGAACGCTCTGTCGATCGCCTTCCGCACCTACCTGCGGGGGAAGAAGAAGTGGTAGCGGTGGCTTCCGAGGCGGCGCCGGACCGGCCCAAGGTCGAGGTCGAAGGGCTGTCGATTCGCTACGGCTCGCACCTCGCCCTCGGCGGGGTCGACCTGGAGATCCGCGAGAACGAGATCTTCGGCGTCGTCGGGCCGGCCAACAGCGGCAAGACCTCGTTCCTGCGCGCCCTCAACCGCATGGACCTGTTCACCGCTGGCATGCGGGTCGACGGCTCGATTCGCTTCAACGGCCGGGACATTCGCCGCTGGCGCAACGTCTATGCCCTGCGCAGCCGCATCGGGGTGGTGTTTCCGCTGCCGGTGGGGCTGCCGATGACCATCTACGACAACGTCTCCCTGGCGCCGCGGCTGGCCGGCGTGCGCGCCAAGGCGGATCTCGACGTGGTGGTGGAACGCTGTTTGCACCGAGCCGCTCTGTGGGATGAGGTCAAGGACCGTCTCGACTCCCTCGGCAGTTTGCTCTCCGGCGGCCAGCAGCAGCGCTTGACCATTGCCCGGGCCCTGTCCCAGGACCCCGAGCTGCTGCTCCTCGACGAGTTTTCGATCGCCGTCGATCCGGTGACCACCATGCGCATCGAAGATGTCCTCAAGGAGCTCAAGAGCGAGATCACCATCGTGCTGGTGACCAATCTGGTGCAGCAGGCCCGCCGCCTCGCCGATCGCACCGCGTTCTTCCTCACCGGCGAGCTGGTGGAGGTGGGGGAGACCGAGGCCCTGTTCGAAGGCGAGGTCGAGGACACCCGCACCCGCGACTACCTGGAGGGGCGCTTTGGCTGATTCCGAAACCACCCCGCAGGACGCTGCCGAGCTCGCCATTCGGACCCGTGACCTCAACCTCTGGTACGGCACCTTCCAGGCTCTCTTCGATGTCGACCTCGACATCCGGGCCGGGGCCATCACGTCGCTGATCGGGCCGTCCGGCTGCGGCAAGTCGACCTTTCTGCGCAGCGTCAACCGCATCAACGAGCGCCTCGGCTACGTGCGAACCACCGGCAGCATCCACGTGCTCGGCCACGACATCTACGATCCGACGGTTGAAAAAGTCCAAGTGCGGCGGCAGGTGGGGATGGTGTTCCAGCGCCCCAATCCGCTGCCCCTGTCGATCCGCGACAACGTTCTGTTCGGCAGTCGCCTGGCTATCGAGAAGGGGGAGAAGCTCAGTCGATCTCAGGAGGACGAGATCGTCGAGGGTGCCCTCCGCCAGGTACTGCTGTGGGACAAGGTCAAGGATCGCTTGCGGAGCGAAGCGACGGCGCTCTCCCTCGAGGAGCAGCAGAAGCTCTGCATCGCCCGCTTGCTGCCCAACAAGCCGACGGTGCTGTTGATGGACGAGCCCTGCTCGGCCCTCGATCCCGCCGGCACCGAAGCCGTCGAGGAGCTGCTCTGGGATCTCAAGGGTGACTACACCATCCTGATCGTCACCCACAACATGGCGCAGGCGCGGCGGGCCAGCGAAGAGTGCATCTTCATGCTCCTCGGCAAAGTGGTCGAGCACACCGCCACCGAAGAGATGTTCGTCACCCCGCGAGAGCAGGAGACCGCCGACTACATCGAAGGGCGCTACGGCTAGGGGGAGCTCGGGCTGGCGGGTCGGCCGACACCGGCCTGGCCGCCGTCGACATCGAGCTCGACGAAGCGACCTCCGACACGATCAGCGCCCGGTCGCCCCAGCGTCGCCCGCCACCGACCGTAGTGACGAGCGGACCTTGGGGAACTAGAGGGCCAGGTTTCCGAGTTCTCGTTTGGCTAGGCGAGGGCGTTTTGGGTCCGATCGGCGGTGCCGAATCGGCTGCTTGGTGGAATCTCGATCGGCGCCTTAGAGTGGCGCACAGAACGAAATCAGTTCGCCATCAGTGCTGGAGCAGAACTCGCCACAGAAGCTTGCGCAAGCGCAGGCACAAGAGCCCACGTCGTTGTCGAGCGTGAGATCCGTTTCGCCGTCGGAGCAGGTGATGAAGCACAGGTTGCTGGTCTCCGGGATTTCCTCAACTCGGAAGTCTCCGATGACTACGGACTGAGCGACTTTTTCCTCAGCCGGTTCCTCGCTGCCCTTGGAGTCTTCGGCCAGCGCCGAGTAGGCCATGCCCACAGCGAGCGTCAGTAAAAGTAGCATCATCAGTTTGGGGAGTCGGGACTTGGTCATTCGAGCCTCCTCGCGGTTGGTTGATGGACGAGGAGACGTTAATTCAAGATTTACTTTATGTCAAATATTAGAAATATAAGATAATTGAAAGATTGGAAGAGCTGGAGAGATGCTTCAATGCTTCGATGAGCACGTGGGCAAAGCCGATCCCGATCGCATCAGCCTTCACGTTGCGCCCACTCCCAGGCTACCGAAAGCTCCCGGTAGAGGCTGCGGGCGGTGTCCGAACGCCGCTCTTGATCGATCAGGTAGTGGACACGCAGGCGGACGCGTCGAGTCTTGGGAACGATGCTGATCTCACAGCCATCGGTGCGCCGAAGGACCCAGAGAATTCGGTGACGAGCGGCGACCGACCAGCCGGCCAGTCCGAGGACTGCGGCGAGGCTGTCGAGGGAGACCTCGGGCGGTAAGTCCGTGCGCCAGTTGAGCTGGCCGATGCAGCCGCTCTCCCGCGCGAGAGGGGAGAGCGGCGAGGATGGCGTTCCCAAAAGGTGGCCCTAGGCCTTTTCCACCACGACTTCGCAGTGGTCGTCGCCGCGCGAGACGCACCGCGTCTCTTCCATGTTCCAGCGGACACCGGAACGGAAGAGGGTTTGATAGAGCTCGTCGTCGATCTGGGGCTTCGAGCCGAGATTGATGTCGTGGGCGAGGTGCATCATCGCCCGGGCCGAATGGGAGAAGAAATGGCAGCAGGGTTGGTCTGCGGCGCCCCAGTGAACGCGATAGAAGGGCGATTCGTAGTTGCTCGGAGTGCGCAGGACCAGGTGGTTATTCTGCTCGAAGGACGCCAGCGCCCAATGGCCGAAGCCGAGGCCGCGAGCGATCGCACAGCAGTACGCCACGGTGTCCTCCGGAGCGCCGCTCAAGGGGCCGACGAGGCCTTCCCACTCGGCCGACAACAACAGGTTTCCGAAGGTGTAGAAGACGCACACATGGCCTGACTCTCCGAACAGCGCTTGGGCTGCAGGGAGCGCCGCTGGAGCACGCTCGGCGACCCGCCTCAGGGCCTCGTAGGCGGTGCGGTTGTAGTAAGTCGGCAGGTGCATGGCAGCGAAGACGTTGAAGGCCTGTACCAGGCCGCGCTCGTCGCCTTCGACACCGGAGAGGAACTCCCGGAGGCCCTGGGAGATGGCGGCGATCCTATCCTCGTCGAGCCCCTGGAGCGGGGATCCGACCTCACCGGCTTCGGCCGCCTGGTCGACCTGCTTGGGGGCGGGGCGGGCCGACGTCGGCGTGAGCTCGAACTCGCAGAACGGATCGCGCTTGCCGTAGCAGGCTGATTCGCGACTGCTCACGGACCCGAACGGGAGATCGTGGGCGACCTCGACGGCGGCGGCGGCAAACCCTGCGGCGACGCCATCGAGAGGGTCGAGGCGCTTGACCTTCGAGCCGTACTTCTCGCGCCAAGCGAAGGAGTAGTGCAAGAACTCGCCGCGGCCATGTCCGGCGGAGCCGTCGACGAGGAGCTCCATCCGGCCATGACCCATCCAGCCGAAGAGGGCGGTGGCGAGCTCGAGCCGCTCGGCGGGGGTGGACGCCCCGCTGGTCGAGATCACGCGGCTGAGAAGGCCGCGGAAGGCTTCATGGGCGGCTTCGACCTTGAGCTGGTTGGCCTCGTCTTCGCCCAAGGCGTCTTCGATCGACTGGTCGTGGAACAGGTTGAAGTGATGGCAGTGGTAGACGTAGGGGATTTCGGCCAGAAAGGTCAGCCCATGCTCCGGCAGCTCGGAGCGAAATTCATTGAATCGCATCACAGCCCTCCTACAGGTTGAGCGCCCGGAGGCCTAGAATTCGCGTTGCGGCGGCTTCCAGTCGTTCTACTTCCTCGGCCTCGAGATCGGCCGGAGACTGCAGCTGGTCGAGGCTCAGTCCCGTTCGTAGGGAGGCGCGCAGGAGGACGGCGTGGGGGTCCGGGGCGTAGCGCTGCAGGAACTCGAGAATGCGCACTCCGCGCGGGCGCTCTTCGACCTCGAAGGTGGGAAGCAGGGGGGGCAAGCGCTCGAGCAGTCGGCGCAGGTGGAGGCGCACCATGCCGAGAGCAGTGCCCTGCTCGAAGACGCACGAGCAGACAAAGCTCTTCTGGATCTCTCGCATGACGATCAGCTTGTCCGCCGACTCGATGGTGACCTGCATTTCATCGGACCAAGAGCCGAGGGATTTCAAACCTTCACGGTTGGCGCGGACGAGATCGCCGAAGTAGGCGGCCACATCTTCGACCTCCCAATCTTCCTCGGATTTCATCCAGGAGTCGTAAAGCAGACAATCGGGCATGACGGTCACGAAAACCGCCTGAATCGGCGGCAGATCCGAGACCAACTCCCCCAGCTGGCTCTTTGGCATGGGGCATCCTCCTTTTGAACTGTCGAAAACATGAAAAGCGAACAAGGTGCAAGTGCAGCAAAATCAATGATTTATGCGTCTTGCATAGGGTATACTGATGAGTGGAAAGGTTGTCAATTATGGAGAGTTGGGACTTTCGAGCGAATGAGTCAAAGCCGCGAATCGACGCTGCCTGCTGAGATCTCGGAAACCGCTCAGATCGTCTACCTTGGAGGGGCGGAAAGCGGGAGAGAGGCCGAGCTGGTCCGCTTGCTGGGGGAGAAGCCTGGTGTCCAGGTGGACTGTCTCGACAAGGCGGAAAGCCTCCTCGATCACGCCGCCTCCGAGCGTCGACCATCCTTGGCGGTGGTCGACTGTTCCGGCGCCGGTCTCGAGGCGCTCGAGCTGCTGGCGGTCGCCAATCAGGTTCGCCACGAGCTCCCCATCGTCGCTCTCTGTAACCCGGAGATCGAGCTTCCGCCCTGGGCCTCGAAGGCGCGGGTGGTGCTGCCGATCGCGCGGCCGCGCGATGATCGCTGGCTGGCCGGCATGCTGACGGAGATGTGCCACGAAGTTGGCCTCTGCCCCGACCGCTGGCAGGCGCAGGTTCTGGTGGATTACCTCGCCTTGGCTTATTTCACGCGGGTTTCGGCGCAGCTCGAGCTACGCGTCGAAGGGCTCGCCAGGCGCCTTTACCTCGCCCTATCCGAGGGCAAGATCTTCTCCGCCGTTCTCCACGAGCTCGAGGGAAGGGATGCCGTGGCGGCGGTCGCGGACCGGGTCGTGACGGAGGTCCTGGTGCGTGGGCGCGGTGTGTCTTCGTCGCCACCGGAAGACTTGGCCACCTCGCCGGTGACTCCGGAAGCTCACCGTCCCACGGAGTCGGTGAAGCCTCCGGAGCCGAGGGGCGACTACGACCGGGCGATGCGCCTCGGCTTGGCTGCCGCCATGCGAGCGGATTACCAGGATGCTGAAGCTTGCTTTCGGAAGGCCCTGGCGGAGCGTCCCGGAGATCGCCGGGCGCGATTCAATCTCGATCGCGTCCTCAGCCGCTAGCCGATCCTAAGACTCGCCGGCAACCCGCACCGCCGCCGGAGTGGGTTCTTGAACTGCCGCCGCGATCGCTTCAGAGGACTTCCAGTCCCCAGACGTTCTGAAAACCGCGCGGCAGCTTCGAGCCGCGCAGGGCGCGGCTGCCGGGGAAGGGGGCGAGGTCCCTGGCGGAGAGGTTGATGTAGCGCTTGCCGGCATGCACTCGCAGGCCGCCTCCCTGCGGCAGGGTGACGACGGCGGCGGTCACCTCGTCGCCGCTGACGAAGCGTTTCTTGGGGATGTTGATGATCTTGTTGCCCTTGCCTCGGGCGAGCTCCGGCAGGTCGGCGAGGGGGAAGAGCAGCAGGTAGCCGGAGGTGGTGACGGCGGCGACCAGGAAGTCTTCGACGGCGCCTTCGATCGCCGCCGGTGGCAGTGGCTTCGAGCCGGCCGGCAGGTTGAGCAGGGCTTTGCCCTTGGTCTGGCGGGTGACGAAGTCGGCGAACCGGCCAACGAAGCCATAGCCGGCGTCGGAGGCGATCAGGAAGCGATCCTCGTCGTCCCCCATCACCGCCGCCGTGAAGGCGGCTCCCGGCGGCGGGTTGAGGCTCCCCGTCAAGGGCTCGCCATGGCCGCGGGCAGAGGGCAAGCCGTGGGCCGGCAAGGCATAGGAGCGGCCGGTGGAGTCGAAGAACACCGCCGGCAGGTTGCTCTTGCCGCGGGCCGCCGCCAGGTAACCGTCGCCGGCCTTGTAGTTGAGCTCCTCGGCCTGCACCTCGTGTCCCTTGGCGGCACGCACCCAGCCGCGCTCTGAGAGCACCACCGTCACCGGCTCCGACGGCAGCAGGTCCGATTCGCTGAAGGCCTGTGCGGCGTCGCGCTCGACCATCGGCGAGCGCCGATCGTCGCCGAAGGTCTCGGCGTCTTCCTCGAGCTCCTGGCGGATCAGCTTGCGCAAGCGGGCCGGCGACTTGAGGATGCGGTCGAGGCGGTCGCGCTCGGCCATCAGCTCGTCCTGCTCGCCGCGGATCTTCATCTCCTCGAGGCGCGACAGGAAGCGCAGCTTGAGCTCGAGAATGGCCTCCGCCTGGGTGTCCGTGAGGTCGAAGCGCTGCATCAGCACCGGCTTCGGCTTTTCCTCCTGGCGGATGATCGCGATCACCTCGTCGATGTTGAGGAAGGCGACCAGGAAGCCCTCGAGGATGTGGAGCCGCTCGCTGACCTTGTCGAAGCGGAACTGCAGGCGCCGGCGCACCGTCTCGGTGCGGAAGGTGAGCCACTCGGCGAGCAGGGTGCGCAGGTCGTATAGGCGCGGCTTGCCCTTGAGGCCGATGGCGTTCATGTTGACGCGGTAGGAGCGCTCGAGGTCCGTCGAGGCGAACAGGTGACCCATCAGGCGCTCGACGTCGACCCGGTTGGAGCGCAGCTCGAGGACCAGTCGGGTGGGGTTCTCGTGGTCCGACTCGTCGCGCAGGTCGTCGACCCATGGCAGCTTCTTGGCCTGCATCTGGGTGGCGATCTGGGACAGCACTTTGGACCCCGACACCTGATAGGGCAGAGCGTCGACCACCACCGTTTCGGAATCCTCCCGGCGCCAGGCGGCGCGCATCCGCACCGAGCCGTTGCCGGTCTCGTAGATGGCGGCGATCTCGGCAGCCGGGGTGATGATCTCGGCGGCGGTTGGATAGTCCGGTCCCGGCAGGTGGGCGAGGAGCTCTTCGAGGGGCGCCTTGGGGTTCTCCAGCAGATGAATGGTGGCCGCCACCAGCTCGCGGAGATTGTGCGGCGGAATGTCCGTCGCCAGGCCGACGGCGATGCCCGAAGCGCCGTTGAGCAGGACGTGGGGCAGGCGCGACGGCAGCCGCTCCGGTTCGCGCAGGGTGCCGTCGAAGTTGCTGCCCCACTCGACGGTGCCCTGGCCGAGCTCCGACAGCAGGGTCTGGGCGAAGCGGGTGAGGCGCGACTCCGTGTAGCGCATCGCGGCGAAGGACTTGGGATCGTCCGGCGAGCCCCAGTTGCCCTGGCCCTGGATCAGCGGGTAGCGAAAGCTGAAATTCTGGGCCATCAGCACCATCGCCTCGTAGCAGGCGCTGTCGCCGTGGGGGTGGAACTTGCCCAGCACGTCGCCCACCGTGCGGGCCGACTTCTTGAACTTGGCGTTGGCCGACAGGCCGAGCTCGGACATGGCGTAGACGATGCGGCGCTGCACCGGCTTGAGGCCGTCGGCGATGCTCGGCAGGGCGCGGTCGAGGACGACATACATCGAGTAATCGAGGTAGGCCTTCTCGGTGAAGGAGGCGAGGGCCATCTCCTCGACGCCGTCGGCGGCGAGGCGGTCGTCGGGGGGTGTGAGGTCGGTCATGGTGCGGGCTCGTAGGGGATCAGACGTCGGCCATGTTGCCCTTGGTCTCGAGCCAACGGCGGCGATCGGCGGCGCGGCCGCGGGCCAGCAGCATGTCGATCTTCTGGTCGGTGCGGTCGCGGCCGCCGACGGTCAGGCGCACCAGGCGGCGGGTGTCCGGCGCCATCACCGTCTCGCGCAGCTGCAGCGGGTTCATCTCGCCGAGGCCCTTGAAGCGCTGAATGCCGATCTTGGCGCGGCCGCCCTCCGACTCCAGGCGTGCGATCAGCTCGCGACGCTCTTCGTCATCGAGGGCGTAGTAGGTCTTCTTGCCCTGGTCGATGCGGTAGAGCGGCGGCATGGCGAGGTAGACCCGGCCGGCCTCCACCAGGGGCCGGAAATGACGCACGAACAGGGCGCAGAGGAGGGTGGCGATGTGGGCGCCGTCGGAGTCGGCGTCGGCCAGGATGCAGACCTTGCCGTAGCGCAGGTCGTCGAGCTTGGGGGATCCCGGATCGACGCCGATGGCGACGGCGATGTCGTGCACCTCCTGGGAGCCGAGGACCTCCGAGGAGTCGACCTCCCAGGTGTTGAGGATCTTGCCCCGCAGCGGCAGGATGGCCTGGGTCTCGCGGTCGCGGGCCTGCTTGGCGGAGCCGCCGGCGGAGTCTCCCTCGACCAGGAAGAGCTCGGTGGTCTCGAAGTCCTGGCCGCTGCAGTCGGCGAGCTTGCCAGGCAGCGCCGGACCGGTGGTGACCTTCTTGCGTTTGACCTTCTTGCCCGCCCGGGCCCGCGCCTGGGCGTTGTCGATGGCGATCTGGGCGATGCCCTCGGCGGCCTCGACGTTCTGGTTGAGCCACAGGCTGAAAGCATCCTTGACGGCGCCGGCGACGAACAGGGCGACATCGCGGTTCGACAGTCGTTCCTTGGTCTGACCCGAGAACTGCGGCTCCTTGACCCGCGCCGACAGGATGTAGGAGCAGCGCGACCAGACATCGTCGGGGCTGATCTTGAGGCCCCGCGGCAGCAGATTGCGGAAGTCGCAGAACTCCCGCAGTGCTTCCGTCAGGCCGGTGCGGAAGCCGTTGACGTGGGTGCCGCCCTGGGCGGTGGGAATCAGATTGACGTAGCTCTCTCCCACCGGCTCGCCTTCCTCCGGCAGCCACAGCACCGCCCAGTCGACCTCGCGATCGGCCTCCTGGAAGCTTCCACGGTAGGGACGCTCCGGCAGCCGCTCGACGTCGCCGAGCTCCTGCAGCAGATAGTCTTCGAGGCCGTCTTCGAAGCACCACTCCTCGTTCTGGCTCGGATCCTCTTCGTGGACGAAGCGAATCTGCAAGCCGGAGCAGAGCACCGCCTTGGCCTCGAGGGCGTGCTTGAGACGACACACGTTGACCTTCGCCGAATCGAAGAACTGCGGGTCCGGCCAGAAGCGGATGCGGGTGCCGGTGTTGCGCCGGCCGACGCTGCCGACGACCTCGAGCTCGCTGGCCTTCTCGCCGTCGGCGAAGCTCATCGCGTGCTCCTGGCCGCTGCGGCGAATCACCACCTCGAGACGGCGGGAAAGGGCGTTCACCACCGACACGCCGACGCCGTGCAGACCGCCGGAGTAGCGGTAGTCCTTGTGCGAGAACTTGGCGCCGGCGTGGAGCCGGGTGAGGATCACCTCGACGCCGGAGACGCCTTCCTCCTGGTGCTGATCGACGGGCATGCCGCGACCGTCGTCCTGCACCGAGATCGAGCCGTCATCATGCAGGGTGGTGACGATCTCCTGGCAGTGGCCGGCGATGGCTTCATCGACGCTGTTGTCGACCACCTCCTGCACCAGATGGTTGGGGCGCTCCGTCTGGGTGTACATCCCCGGACGCTTGCGCACCGGTTCGAGACCGGTGAGGACTTCGATCGATGAGGCGTCGTAGGAGGTGGTCATCGGTGGGTCGTCGTGGGACGCCGCAATAGTATTCCGATTCGGAGGCGCCGTCGAGGGATGCCGAGAGGGCCTTCCGGGGAAGCTTCGAGCTTGAAAGATATTCGTGGGTTTGGTAATATCAAACTATTGATTCTATGGTGGAAATACGCTTTTCGAAGACGTAGGTCGACGGCTTCGCGGCGTGGGCAGTCGTTCCGGCGGATGGCTCCGAAACTCCGCCCTGCATTGCGCAAGGGGGGAATTGCGGCGCCTTCGGGGCCATGCTAGAAATGGCCCTCGACCGAAGCCGAGGAACCAGCTCGGGGCGGCTCGCCGACGCCGGGAAATGGGTCGCGTCGTCGCCGCGAGGGAGACAGCCGGAGGAGAGCGTATGGGAGTGCTGACCCGACGGATTTTCGGCGTCGATCCGAGCGAGGGATCCTTCGCCAAACGCGGTTTTCACGGCGCGCCGGAGGTTCGTCAGCGCCTCGAGCGGGTCGCGACGACCTTTCTCGACGGCTATCACGCGGCCCTCGAAGATCCGTCTCCAGAGAGCTTGAAGGTCCGCCTCGGCGCGGTCTCGGACGAGTTTCGCGGCTGGGTTTACGAGGGCGCCGGCATGGGTCTGACGGTGCTCGATGCCTTCACCCCCTGGCGGCCGCTGCGCCGCTTCGACGCCCTGTTGGCCGATTCCGGCGATTCCTACACCTACCTGATCCACGTCGGCGCCGGTTGGGCGATGGCGCGGCTGCGCCTGCCCACCGGCTGGCTGCTGCGGCGCCTCGATCCGCTCCTCGGTTGGCTGGCCCTCGACGGCTATGGCTTCCACGAAGGCTTCTTCCACCATCGCCGGACGGTGGTCGAGGCGCGCGTCCCGGGGCGTCTCGAGGGCTACGCTCGGCGCGCCTTCGACCAAGGGCTGGGCCGCAGCCTGTGGTTCAGCGAGGCGGCCGATGTCGAGCGCGTGATCGCGCGCCTCGCAACCTTCGCCCCCAGCCGCCACCACGACCTGTGGAGCGGCGTCGGCCTGGCGGCGACCTATGCCGGCGGCGTGCCGGTGGAGCACCTCGAGCGCCTGCGGCAGGCCGCCGGCGGCCATCGGCCGGCCCTCGCCCAGGGAGCCGCCTTCGCTGCCAAGGCGCGGCTGCGTGGCGGCTTCGCGGACCAGAACACCGCCCGCGGAGCGCAGGTCCTCTGCGGTCTGTCCTGTGAAGACGCGGCGGCGGCCACCGATCACGCCCTGACGGACCTGCCGTCGGGTCATGGACTCACCGAGGAACGGCCGCCCTTCGAGCACTGGCGGACCAAGATCCAGCACACCCTGACCAGCGCGGGAGTCGCCGCATGAGCCAGACAGCATGAGCCGCACGGGAGGCATCGCCATCGTCGGGATGGCCTGTGAGTATCCGGACATCCACTCGCCGAGCGATCTCTGGGAAACGGTGCTGGCGCGGCGCCGGGCTTTCCGCCGCTTTCCGGATGAGCGTCTGCGCCTCGACGACTATCAGAGCCCGGATCGCCTGCCGGACCGCACCTACGGCACCGAGGGCGCCTTCATCGAGGGCTACGAGTTCGATCGGGTGCGCTTCCGCGTCGCCGGGCGGGCCTTTCGCTCCGCCGACCTGGCCCACTGGCTGGCCCTCGACGTCGCCTCGCGGGCGCTCGCCGACGCCGGCTTTCCGGAAGGCCAGGGACTGCAGCGCGAGGCCACCGGGGTGCTGCTGGGCAACACCCTGACAGGAGAGTTCTCGCGCGCCAACCAGATGCGACTGCGTTGGCCCTATGTACGCCATGTGGTGGGCGCCTCGCTGCTCGCCGAAGGCTGGGATCAGGAGAAGGCCGCCGAGTTCCTGGCCCGCCTCGAGGCCTCCTACAAACAGCCTTTCCCGGAGATCACCGAGGAGACCCTCGCCGGTGGCCTGTCCAACACCATCGCCGGCAGAGTGTGCAATTACTTCGACTTTCACGGCGGTGGCTTCACCGTCGACGGCGCCTGCGCCTCCTCTCTGCTGGCCACCTGCCAGGCCTGCTCGGCCCTGGTGGCGGGCGATCTCGACTACGCCCTGGCGGGCGGCGTCGATCTTTCGATGGATCCCTTCGAGCTGGTCGGCTTCTCCCAGACCGGCGCCCTGGCGCCGGAGGAGATGCGGGTCTACGACGCCCGCTCGGCGGGCTTCTTCCCGGGCGAGGGCTGCGGCTTCGTCTTCTTGATGCGGGAAGAGGACGCGATCGCCCAGCAGCGGCGCATCTACTCGGTGATCCGCGGCTGGGGCGTGTCCTCGGACGGCGCCGGAGGTATCACCCGGCCGGAAGCCGAAGGCCAGGCCCTGGCTCTGCGGCGGGCCTATCGGCGCGCCGGTTTCGGCATCGAGACGGTGGGCTATTTCGAAGGCCACGGCACCGGCACCGCGGTCGGCGACTCGACCGAGCTGTCGGCCCTGTCGAGCTCCCTCCGGCAGGCCGGAGCCAACGGGCGGCCGACGCCCATCGGCACCATCAAAGGCAACTTCGGCCACACCAAGGCGGCCGCCGGCGTCGCCGGTTTGATCAAAGCGACGCAGGCGGTGATGCATCGCCTGATCCCGCCGATCACCGGCTGCGAGACGCCGCACCCGGTGCTGGAGGACGAAGCGCCGGCCCTGCGGGTGCCCTTCGAGGCCGAGATCTGGCCGCGCGGTGGGCCGGTGCGGGCAGGAGTCTCGGCGATGGGATTCGGCGGTATCAACACCCACATCGTAATGGAGGGACGCTCGAAGGACCGGCGGCGCAAGCTGTCGGCGCGCGAGCGCACTTTGCTGGCGACGCCCCAGGACAGCGAGCTGTTCCTGCTCTACGCCGCCAGCACCGGCGAGCTGGCGACGCGGGTCGAAGCCTTGCGAGCGACGGCCCGCCGGATCTCTCGCGCCGAGCTCACGGACCTCGCCGCCGAGCTGGCTCGCCGTTCGACGGCGGGCTATGTGCGGGCGGCGGTGGTGGCCGCCACGCCGCGCGAGCTGGACGGTCGCCTCGAGCTGCTCGGCGAGTGGCTCCAACAGGGGGTCGATCAGCGCCTCGACGTGCGCCAGGGGGTGTTCCTCGGTGGCGGCACCCGGACGCCGCGCATCGCCTTCCTGTTTCCCGGTCAGGGGTCGCCCTCGCGCTCCTCGGCGGGTGCCCTCGGACGCCGCTTCGAGGATGTCGTCGACCTCTACGACGACTTCGAGCTGCCGGCCGGGGACGCGGTCAACACCGCGGTGGCGCAGCCGGCGATCGCCGCCTCGTCAACGGCGGCCTTGCTCGCCCTGGCGGAGCTCGGCATCGAGGCGACGGCGGCGGTCGGTCACAGCCTCGGTGAGCTGGTGGCCCTGCACTGGGCCGGCGCGATGGACGAAGAGACCCTGTTCGAGGTCGCCACCGCCCGCGGCCGAGCGATGGCCGATCTCGGCGACGCCTCCGGGGCGATGGCCGCCATCGGCGTCGGGCCGGACGAGCTCGCCGCCCTGCGCGGTAGGGAGCGGGTGACCATCGCCGGTCTCAACTCGCCTCGGCGGACGGTGATCTCAGGCGACGAGCAGGCGATCGAAGACCTGGTGGCGGAGGCCCGCAGCCGACGCCTCAATGCCACCCGTCTCAAGGTCTCCCACGCCTTCCACTCGCCGCTGGTGGCGGCCGCTGCCGGTGCCCTCGAGAGCTGCCTCGCGGTGCAGGATCTGACCGCGCCGCAGCGCACCGTGGTGTCGACGGTCACCGGTGAGGTGCTCACCGGGGATTCCGATTTGCGTCGCCTGCTGGTCGACCAGGTGACTTCGCCGGTGCGCTTCACGGAGGCGATCGAGGCGCTGCGCGGCGAGGTCGATCTCTGGCTCGAGGTGGGCCCCGGCTGGGTGCTCAGCGGTCTGCTGGAGGACTTCGGCGACCTCGGCGCGGCGCTGTCCTTGGATGCCGGCAGCGATTCTTTCAAGGGCCTTCTCGAAGCCGCCGGCGCGGCCTACTGCCTCGGCTCGCCGGTCGATCCCACGGCCCTCTTCGCCGGCCGCTTCAGCCGGCCCTTCGATCCCGATCAGCCGCTGCGCTTCTTCGCCAATTCCTGCGAGGACATCGAGCGGCGCGCCGACGGTGTCGCGGTGGTGGCCAGCCCGGTGGCGGCGGCCGACGAGCCGGCGCCGGCGGTGGAGCCACAAGATGACCTGGCACCCATCGACCTGGTGCGCGAGCTGGTGGCGGATCGCGCCGAGCTGCCGGCGAGCGCCATCGCCGAGGACAGCCGGCTGCTCAGCGACCTGCACCTCAACTCGATCTCCGTCGGCCAACTGGTGGTCGAAGCGGCGCGGCGCCTGGGGCGCGAGTCGCCGGCTTCGCCCAACGATTTCGCCGATGCCACCGTCGCCGAGGTCGCCGAAGCGCTGTTGCAGGGCGAGGCGCGGGACGGCGCGGCGGGCGAAGAGGTCGAGGAGGGCCAGGTGGCCGGTGCCGGATCTTGGATCGCCGCCTTCGATCTGCTGTGGGAAGAACGTTCCCTCGCCGTCGGCGCGGCGCCGCCGCCGGCCACCGGCTGGCAGGTGGTGGCGCCGGAGGATCACCCGCTGGTCGCCGGCCTGCGGGCCGCCCTGCGCGAAGCCGGTGGCGGCGGCGTCGCCCTCTGTCTGCCGGCGCAACTGGAGCCGGGCTGCGTCGACCTCTATCTCGAAGCTGCTCGCCCCTTGCTCGACGGTTCCGCCGCCAAGTGCCTGCTGGTGGTGCACGCCGGTGGTGGCGGTGCGGGATTCGCCCGCACTCTCCATCTCGAGCTTCCAGAGGTCGACACGGCGGTGGTGGACGTGCCCTTCGATCGTCCGGAAGCGGCCCTCTGGGCGGCGGCCGAGGCGGTGGCCGTCACGGGCTACGGCGAGGCTCGCTACGACGCCGAAGGCCGCCGCGAAGTGCCCCTCTGGGACCACTACCCGATCCTCTCCGGCGAGGGCGAATCGGTGCTCGGACCGGACGACGTGGTGTTGGTGACCGGCGGCGGCAAGGGCATCGCGTCGGAGTGCGCGCTGCGCCTGGCCCGCAAGTCCGGCGCTCGGCTGATTCTGCTCGGCCGCTCGCGACCTGAGGAGAGTCCCGAGCTCGCCGCCAATCTCGATCGCGTGAGTGCCGCCGGCATCGATTTCCGCTACGTCTCGGCGGATGTCAACGATGCGTCGGCGGTGGCCGCGGCGGTCGCCGGGGCGGCGGCCGAGATCGGCACCGTCACCGGTATCCTGCACGGCGCCGGGCTCAACACGCCGCGCCTCCTCGCCGCCCTCGACGGCAAGGCCTTCCGTCGCACCCTGGCGCCCAAGATCACCGGTCTGCACAATGTCCTCGCGGCGGTCGATCCGGCCGCCCTGCGCCTGCTGGTGACCTTCGGCTCGATCATCGCCCGGATGGGCCTACGGGGCGAGGCCGACTATGCCACCGCCAACGAATGGATGGCGATGGAGACGGAGCGTTTCGCCAGCGATAACCCGGACTGCCGCTGCCTGTGCCTGGAATGGTCGGTGTGGTCCGGGGTCGGCATGGGCGAGCGCCTGGGGCGCGTCGAGACCCTGATCGAGGAGGGCATCCATCCGATTCCCCCGGATCTCGGCGTCGAGCTCTTGGCGCGTCTTTTGCAGTTGCCGACCTCGCCGGTGTCGCTGGTGGTCAGCAGCCGCTTCGGCATGCCTCCGACCATGGAGATGGCGACCCCGGAGCTGCCGCTGCTGCGCTTCCTCGAGAGCCCGCGGGTGTTCTTCCCGGGCGTCGAGCTGGTGGTCGACAGCGAGGTCTCGGCGGAGAGTGACCCCTATTTGACCGAGCACGTCTTCCGCGGCGAGCGTCTGCTGCCGGCGGTGATCGGCCTCGAGGCGATGACCCAGACGGCGACGGCCATGATCGGCCGGCGGGATCTTCCGATCTTCGAAGAGGTCGAGTTTCGGCGCCCGCTGGTGGTGGCCGAGGGCCAGACCCTGACTCTGCGGGTGGCCGCCATCGGCCGCCTCGACGGCCGCATCGAGCTGGTGGTGAGGTCTTCCGCCAGCGACTTCCGCACCGACGATTTTCGCGCCCTCTGCCGCTTCTCCGGCGAGCGCGCCACCGGCCTGCCGGCGGCCTTGCCCGACGCCGGCGAGGTCCTGCCCCTCGAAGCCGAGGGCGATCTCTACGGTCCGCTGTTCTTCCACACCGGCCGCTTCCGGCGCATCCGCGGTTACCGCAGCCTGTCGGCCCGCGAGTGCATTGCCGAGATCTCCGGCAATGGCGCCGTGCCCTGGTTCGGTCGCTACCTGCCGCCGCAGATGTTGCTCGGCGACGCCGCCGTGCGCGATGCTCTGCTGCACGGCATTCAGGTCTGCGTTCCCCACTCGACGATTCTGCCGGTGGGTGTCGACCGCATCGAGCTGGGCGATCTGTCGCCGGCCGAGGACTTCGTGCTGGCGGCCAAGGAGCGGCGGCGCGAAGGCGATCTCTTCACCTACGACGTCGAGCTGGTGGACGCCCAGGGCAAGGTGCGCGAGCGCTGGGTCGGGCTGCGTCTCCAGGCGGTCGATCGCAACCGCGTCGCCGAGCCCTGGAAGGCGCCGATCCTGGCGCCCTACGTGGAGCGCCGGCTGCAGGAGCTGCTCCCCGGCGAGCAGCCCAAGGTGGTGATCCGGCAGCGCCAAGCGGAGGTTCGTCAGGAGGACAGCGATCGCGCCATCCTCGAGGTGGTCCACGGCCAGGGCGCCGAGGGCGAGGTCCATCGCCGCCCCGACGGCAAGCCCGAGACCGCCGGCGCCGACGTTTCCGTCGCCCATGCCGGCGAGCTGGTGCTGGCGATCTCCGGGGAAGGCCCCCTGGGGTGCGATGCGGAGGCCATCGAAGCGCGGCCGCCGGATCTGTGGAGCGAGATGCTGGGCGCCGATCGCTACCACCTGGCGGAGCGCTTGGTGGGGGAGGAGGGCGAGAATCCGGACGCCGCCGCCACCCGCATCTGGGCCGCCGGCGAATGCCTGCGCAAGGCCGGCACGCCACACAATGCGCCGCTGGTCTTCGAGTCGGCGACCGATGACGGTTGGCTGATGCTGCGCTCCGGCAATCTGGTGATCGGCACTCTGGTGGCGCCGGTCGAAGGCTTCGAAGGCGGTCTCGCCCTGGCGGTGCTGGCGAGTGCCGAGCGATGAAGAGCTTCGAGCTGCGCCACATCATCGGGTTTCAAGAGACCAACCTGGTGGGCAACGTCTACTTCGTCAATCACCTCAAGTGGCAGGGGCGCTGCCGCGAGATGTTCCTCAAGACCCATGCTCCCGGCGTGGTGCAGCAGATCGCCGACGGTCTGGCCCTGGCGACGGTGCGGGTGTCCTGCGACTACTTCGCCGAGCTCGAGGCTTTCGATGAAATCCTGCTGCGCATGACCTTGGGCAAGATCCAGCAGAATCGCATCGGTCTCCTGTTCGACTACTTCCGAGTGCACGGCGACGACCTCGAGCTGATCGCCCGCGGCGAGCAAGAGGTCGCCTGCATGCAGAGGGAGGGAGAAGGCATGGTACCGGTGCGCATTCCGGACGAGCTGCGCGACGCCCTGCGCGCCTACGAGGCCTGAGCTCGAGCTCGTCCGAGCGGCGCCGTCCGGGCCCGCCGGCCGGCGCGAGATGTTAGGATCCGCGCCGAATCTACCCTCTTCATCGCTCGCGGAAACTGCTTCAGAGGAGCCTCCCTCATGGCATTGCGCTGCATTCTCTTCTTGTCGCTGTTCGTTCTGCTCGCCGGTGTCGCCCACGGCACCGTGTGGACCCCTACCGACACTGCTGACGGCATCTCCGGTCGCTGCGGTGCCGACTGCACCCTGCGCGATGCGGTGCGGGCGGCGAATCGCCGCCCCGGTGCGGACGTGGTGGTTCTCGGTGAGGGCACCTACTTCCTGACCCTGGGTGGCCGCGGCGAAGATCAAGCCGCCACCGGTGACCTCGATCTGTCCGATGACCTGACCATCATCGGTGCCGGCGCCGACCGCACCCGCATCGATGGCCGCGGTCTCGACCGACTGTTCGACCTGCGCGGCGCGGTGCGTCTCGAGCTGGTCGCTGTGCGCTTGGAGAACGGTGATTCCGGGAGCCATTCCGGAGGCGCCGTGCGCGCCCTCGACAATGACAGCACGGTGGTGCTCGATCGCAGCGTGATCGCCGACAGTCAGGCCCTCGCCGACCACGCCCTGGGCGGTGCCATCTACAGCCAGGGGGCGGTCGAGATCACCTACAGCAGCCTGATTCGCAACCAGGCGGGGAGCTCCGGCGGCGCGGTGGCCGGCTCCGGCAGCCTGCAGGTCGCCGGCTCGACCTTCTCCGAGAACAATGCCGAGTACGAGTATGGCGGCGGCCTCTACGTCGCGTCCGGTGGCGACCTCGACCTACGGCACAGCACGCTGCACGCCAACCGCGCCATGAAGGTCGGCGGTGGAGTTTACGTGCACGGTCTGGCCTCGGCACGGGTCCAGGCATCGATCTTGGCGCGCAATCTCACCTGGGCGGGAGGCACCGACTGCTACGGCCAGGTAGAGAGCGCCGGCTTCAATCTGGTGGGCCAGGGCGGTGGTTGCCAGGGAGTGGTCGCCGGGGTGGCGGGAGACCTGGTGGGTGGTGCGACCATCCTCGAGCCCGAGCTCGGGCCCCTGGCCCTCAATGGTGGCGGCACGCCGACCCATTCGCTGCTGCCGTCGAGCCCGGCTCGCGACGCCGTGGCCGCGGTGGCCTGTGCCGAAATGGACCAGCGCGGCGAGCGCCGCGGCAGTGGCGACGGTTGTGACATCGGGGCCTTCGAGGTGACCGGTGGTTGCGTCCCCAGTGCCTCCACCCTGTGCTTGCTCGATGGCCGCTTCCGGGTCACCCTCGGCTGGAGGGAGGGCACCGAGCTGCGCTCGGCCCAGGCCGTCAACTGGACCGCCGACACCGGCTATTTCTGGTTCTTCGACGGCAAGAACGTCGAGGTGGTGGTCAAGGCGATCGACGGTTGCTCGACGGTGGGCGGCTCCTGGGTCTTCGCCAGCGGCTTGACCAATCGCGGCGTCGAGCTGACCGTCGAGGATCTCTCGACCGGCCGCTCGCGGGTCTACCGTCAGGACGAGGGTCCTGCCTTCACAGCGATCCAGGACACCTCGACCTTCGACCTCTGTCCTTAGGTCAGGTCACGTTCCGGGCTCTCGCGGCCGTCGCCCGGGACTGCGGAAAAGGGGCCGTTTTGTGGTAGCTTTCGGCCCTCATGCGGGCGCCGATCCGGCGTCCTGGCCCGGGGCTTCTCGCCCCGGCGCCTGAAGAATTCAGGCGGCTCCGCGAGGCGCCCCCCGCCGTATCCGGAAAGCGGTGCGCAGGAGAACGAGGGCGGTATCGGTCCCGTGTTTCTGCGCCCGCGGGCGTTTCGAGAGCCGAGGTTGGGTAAAAAGCTCGGGCGATGAGCCCGGTTCCATTCGAGGGAGAAGTCGGCCATGGCCCAGAAGTTGACGCGCAAGGAGATCAAGAAGGACGAGTTCGCCGAGGCCTTGGGCCGTACCGTGGAGTACGCCGAAGGCCACGTCAAGCTGTTGGTCGGCGCTCTCGCCGGCGTCATCGCGCTGGTCCTGCTGATCGTCGCGTTGGTGCAGTGGAACGCCAGCAAGGTGCGCAAGGCGGGCGATGCCCTCGAGCAGGCGATGAAGACCTATGACGCCCCGATCGTCGCCGAAGGCGAGACCGGGGATGATGCCGACGAGCCCTCCTTCAGCGACGAAGAGGCCCGCCGCAACGCCGCCGAAGTGAGCTTCCAGGAGGTGGTGGAGCGCTATGGGGCGACCGGCCCCGGCGGCGTCGCCGCCGTCTACCTGGGGCGAATCTCCGCCGATCGCGGCGATCTCGCCGGTGCCCGTCAGCACTGGGAGGGCTTCCTGACCGATCACGAGGGCCAGTTGCTCGCCGGTCAGGTGCGCCGCAACCTGCTCGCCCTCGACCGCGCCGAAGGCAAGCAAGCGGAGGTGGCCAGTGAGCTCGAGGCGATGATGGAGCTCAATCCGGAGGCTCGCCCTCTGCCGGGAGACGTCATTCTGTTCGAGCTCGGCACCACCTACGAAGAGCTCGACCGCGGCGACGACGCCAAGTCCGCCTTCCAGCGTCTGGTCGAGGAGTATCCGGAGTCGGCCTTCGCCGCCGTGGCGCGGCAGAAGAGCGGACCGACGGCCGGCCTCGGGGCCTGAGTCCGGTCCTCCCACCGGCGCGGCTGGCAGGTCCGGCCGACGCTGGTCGGCCGGCGCGCGGAGCTTTGAAGTGACCCAACCTTTCGACATCTTGGAACGCAAGCGGGCCGGCCAAGGCCTGTCCACGGACGACATCCGGGCGGTTGCCGCCGGTGCCTCCGATGGCTCCTGGAGCGAGGCTCAGCTCGGCGCCTTCTTGATGGCGGCGGCGATCCATGGGCTGGATGGCGACGAAACCCGCGCTCTCACCGTCGCCATGCTCGAGTCCGGAGAGACCTGGGATCTGGCGGCGCAAATACCGACCCTGGTCGACAAACATTCCACCGGCGGTGTCGCCGATACGGTGTCGCTGATTCTGTCGCCGATCCTGGCCGCCTGCGACGTCCCGGTGGTGATGCTGACGGGCCGGGCCCTTGGCCATACCGGCGGCACTGCCGACAAGCTCGAGAGCATCCCGGGCTTGCGGCTCGACTTCGATCGCGCCGGCTGCTGCCGGTTGCTCGACGAGGTCGGCATGGCGATCGGCATCGCCACCGCCGAGATCGCCCCCGCCGACCGCTGTCTCTACCGCCTGCGCGATCAGACGGCGACCATCGACTCGCTACCCCTGATCACCGCCAGCATCGTGTCGAAGAAGCTCGCCACCGGCGCCAGCGCTCTGGTCTTCGACGTCAAAACCGGCAGCGGCGCCTTCCTGCCGCGTCAGGAGGACGCCGAGTCGCTCGCCCAACTGCTGGTTTCGACGGTGGAAGGGCTGGGGCGCCGCTCGAGCGCCCTGATCACCGATATGAGTCAGCCCCTTGGCGAGTGGATCGGTCATGGTGCCGAGGTCCTCGCCACCCTCGAGGCCCTCGAGGGCCGCGGTGCGGCCGATCTGATGGCGGTGACCTACGCCCTCGGCGTCGAGGTGGCGGCTCTCGCCGGCTGCGATCGCAGCTCCGCCGATCTCGAGGCGGCGGTGTCCTCGGGGCGGGCGCGCCAGCGCTTCGACCGTTGGGCCGAGCTGCAGGGGGCCGAAGCAGCCTGGCTGGCGTCGCCGGAGTGTGAGCTCGCTCCGATCGAGTATGCCCTCGAGGGTCCTGCCGATGGCTACCTTTCAGGGGTCGACAACCGACGGCTCGGAATGCTGCTGTCGGACGCCTGTCGGGCCGGTGGAAGCACCATCGACCAGGGGGTCGCGGTGCACTACCGCAAACGCCTCGGCGACTCCGTCGAGAGCGGGGAAGAGCTTGCCCGGGTCTATCTACGGCGCGAAGATCCGGCCCTGATGGCGGCCTTCCGGGAATGCTTCGAGATCTCGCCGGAAGGGCTCGAGCCACCCACCCTCCTGCGCACCCGCATCACCGCCGAATAGGCGGACTTCCCTAGAAGGAAGTCTGGCCGAAGCTGGCCGCCAGGATGGCGAGATCCTGGCCGTCGATGATGTCGTCGCCGTTGAAATCGGCGAAGCCGCGGAAACGACTATCGCCGCGGCGGGCGCCGAAGCGGCGCGCGAAGTTGATCAGGTCGGCACCGTCGACCCGACCATCGCGATCGATGTCGCCGCGGAAAAAGTCGGTGCCGGCGACGACGAACTGCGCCAGGGTGGTGTTGCGGCTGTTGCTCGGGCTCGCCAGGTCCTGGGTGCGCAGGCCGACGAAAACCACGCCGACGAAGGGATCGGTCGGCCGATAGCGCATCACCAGCCGCTGCGCGTCACCGGTTTCCTGCGCCGTCACCACTTCATTGTTGATCAACAGGTCGGTGGTGTTGCGATCGATGCCGGCGCCGAAATCGAACAGCTCCACCTCGACCTCGGTGTCGCCGGGAAGGCCTTGCTGGTCATCGCTCGGGAACACCAGGCCGGTGACCGGCGGCAGGTTGTCGCTGCCGCCGAGCAGGTCGGCGAAGACCTGGGCGAGCCGATCGTATCCCTCGGGGTTGGGGTGCAGTCGGTCGGAGCCACCGACATAGAAGCTGGCGAACGGCGTCGAGCCGTTGAAGAAGCTCTCGAAGGGGTCGACCAGGCGTTCGCCGTTGGACCAGGCGAGGTTGCGAATCTCGCCGGCGACCTCGCCGGTGACCCGGTTGCTGCCGTCGAAGTTGGCCGTCGACAGGCGAGGCA
This sequence comes from Acidobacteriota bacterium, assembly GCA_039028635.1. NCBI lineage: Bacteria > Pseudomonadati > Acidobacteriota > Acidobacteriota bacterium. The sequence continues at coordinate 8,062 of JBCCHV010000019.1, read as the reverse complement.
CCAGGGTGGCGTGCACCGTTTCCATGCCGCGACCGCCGGCGCGCCGGGAGATCTGATCGAGGTTGAAGCGGATGGTCTCCTTGCTCACCCGATCGTTGATGTCGTTGGTGCCCTCCATCAACAGGAGGATGTCGCCGCCTCCGTCGAGCACGCCGTCGATGCGGCTGAGGGCTTCGGCGGTGGTCTCTCCGGCGAGCCCCTGGTTTTCGACCGTCGCGGTGGCCCCGCCGGCGGTGAGGAGATCCTCGAGGCGGGGCGGATAGCCCTGCTCGGCGCGATCCGGGTCGTCACCGACGCCCTGGGTGATGGAGTCGCCGAAGGCGATATAGCGCTGCCCTTGGGCGGCCGGGACCAGAGCCAAGGCGAGGAGCGAGGCGATCAGCAGGAGGCGAATCACGGCGTCACCTCCCAGCGGATCGTCGCCGCCGTACCGCTCGGGAAGCGCCAGCGGTCCGGCGCCTCGATGCTGGGGCGGGCCAGCTCGGCACTGGGGAGCACGGTGCGGGCGACGATTCGGCCACTGCCGTCGAGAGCCAGCGAGCCCCAACCCCGGGGCGCGGCGCTGCGGTAGATCAGGTGTCGCCCGGCAGGGCCTTCGGCGAAGGACGGATAGAGGGAGCCCGGTGGCGCCGCCGCCATCGGCTCGCTCCAGCGACGGCCGTCGAAGCGAGCGGTGACGAGCTGGTACTGGCGGCCATCGAAGCGGCTCCAGGCGGCCAGCGCGCCGCCGTCGACGGCGAGCACCGCCGGCGTGATGTCGGGAACCGCGTTGTCGCCCGCCAACGGCCGGGCGTCACTCCAGGTGCCACCGCTCCAGCGACTCCACAGGATCTCGTCGTCCTGGCCATCGAAGGCCGCCCACAGCAGCAGCAGGCTGCCCTCGTCGAGGGCGGCGCCGGCGAGGCCGATCTGAGTGCCGGGGCCCGGCGGAGCGACCACTTGGACCGGAGCCCAGCCATCGCCGAGGCGGGCCGCGAAGCGCACCGCCATGGCCGACGGTCGATCCCCTTCGAGCCAGGCGAGGGCGGTGAGGGAGCCGTCCTCGACGATCGGTAGGGGCTCGCTGCGCAGCTTGGCCTTCTGGCCCGGGGGCGCTGCAACCCGCCGTCGTGTGCCGTCGGTCACCCGCCACAGGACGAGCTCCTGGCGTCCCGAGCGCTCGCGAATGCCGGCGTCGAGACGTTCCCCATCGCCGGCGAGGCGCACCGTGGCGGTGCGTTGGAAGGAGTCCGCCTGGGGTGCCGCGGATGCGCTATCGGCGAGCGCACCGAGGCTGAAGGCGAAAAGTCCGGAAACGAGCAGGAGGGAGGCTTGGCGAGCAGTATTCATAGACGCCAGCATCGTATCGAAGACGCCCTGCCGGCTGTCAACGTCGTGATCGTCTTGCGCTTCCGCTGGCGGCGGGTATCATGCCGAGCTTATGAAGGCGGCGATTCTCGCGGTCGGTTCCGAGCTCCTCGGGACGGATCGCCTCGATACCAACTCACTTCGCCTGACGCAGGTGCTCGAGGCCTTTGGTGTCGAGCTCGCCACCAAGGCCGTGGTGGGAGACGATCGGGCCGCCCTGGGGGCCGAGATTCGGCGGCTGGCGGCGGTCCACGGGCTGCTGCTGATCACCGGCGGCCTGGGACCGACGGCCGACGATCTGACGCGGGAAGCGACCGCCGATGCCTTCGACCGCGAGCTCGCTCTCGACGACGACATCGTCGCCGGCCTGCGCCGTCGCTTCCGCGAGTACGGTCTCGAGATGCCGGCCGTCAATCAACGACAGGGATTCGTCGTCGCCGGCGCCGAGGTGCTCGCCAATGGGCGTGGCACGGCTCCCGGCCAGCGCCTGGAGGCGGACGGGACAGCGGTCTTCCTGTTTCCCGGCGTGCCCGTCGAGCTCGAGGCCATGATCGGCGATCACCTCGAGCCCTGGCTGCGCTCCCGGGGCCTCGACCAGGTTCTCGAGACCGCCGCCTTGAAGGTCGCCTGCCTGCCCGAATCGACGGTCGAGGAGCGCATCGCGCCGGCCTATGAGGAGTTTGGTCGGGAGACCCTCTCGGTGCTCGCCAAGCCGGGGGAGGTGCGCCTCCAGTTCCACGCCCTCGGGCGCGAGGGGGAGCGCCAGCGCCGGCTCGCCACCATCGCCCGGCGATTGCGCGAGCTGGTCGGGCCGGCGGTGTTCACGGACGATGGTGACCAGACCCTCGAGGGGACCGTCGGCGAGCTGTTGCGGCAACGGGGCCGGACGGTGGTGACGGCGGAATCCTGCACCGGCGGCCTGATCGCCGAGCGGCTGACGGCGACCGCCGGCAGCAGCGCCTACTTCCTCGGTGGGGCGGTGACCTATTCGAACCAGCTCAAGACGGCGCAGCTCGGCGTAGCCGAGGATCTGCTGGCTGCCCATGGCGCGGTCAGCGAGGCGGTGGCCCGAGCGATGGCGGCGGGAGCCCTTTCCCGCCTCGGCGGCGACTATGCCCTCGCCGTCACCGGCGTCGCCGGACCCGGGGGCGGCAGCGAAGAAAAGCCGGTGGGCACCGTTCACCTGGCCTGCGCTGGGCCGGAGGGCGTCGACCATCGACGCGTTCGATTGGCCGGCGATCGCGGCCGGGTGCGCTGGCTGACCAGCCAGATCGCCCTCGAAATGCTGCGCCGAAGGTTGCTGCCGTGAGAAGTTTCGTCGCGCTGCCGCTGCCCTCGGTGGTGCGTCGGGGGCTGATCGATCGCACGCGGCCATGGCGTGGCGAGCTGCCGCAGGCGCGCTGGATCGCGGCCAGCAATCTTCACGTCACCTTGCGGTTTCTCGGCGAGCTGGGGGAGGACGGCCGGCGGCGCCTCGAAGAGGCCCTGCACCGGCACCTGCAGCCCTGTACGAGCTTCTCTCTGCAGCTCGTCGATGGCGGCTCCTTCGGCGGTCGCGTGCTGTGGGCCGGGGTCGAGCCGGTACCGCCATTGATGGCGCTCAAGGCCGCCGTCGATGCCGCCGTTCGAGAGGCCCTCGATCACGGTCCGGAGGCTCGTCCGTTTCGCCCTCACGTCACCGTCGCCCGCTGCCGCCGGCCCTGGCCGCGAGGCGCCCGCGAAGCCTTCGTCGGGCGGGCTGCCGGCGCCTGGGGCAAGCCCTTCCGCGCCCTCGGCGCAGCCCTCTTCGAGAGCCTCCAGGAACCTGGAGGAGTGCGTTACCGAAGTTTGTCGGAGGTCGCCTTCCAGCCATGACGGGCGCCCTCCTCTTGGTGCTCGGGGCCTATCTTCTGGGCTCCGTTTCGTTCAGCTTCCTGATCGTGCGGGCGGTGCGTCGCCGCGATGTGCGGACCATCGGCAGCGGCAATGCCGGCGCCACCAATGTGCTGCGCGCCGCCGGTCTGGCACCGGCCCTGACGACCCTCCTCCTCGACGTCGCCAAAGGCATGCTGCCGGTCTGGCTGGCGGAACGGCTGGGCCTGGCGCCGGTGGTGGTGGCCGCCGCCGCCATCGCCGTGGTCGTGGGCCATATCTTTCCGCTCTACTTCCGGTTCCGTGGCGGCAAGGGGGTGGCGACGGCGATCGGAGCCCTCGGGGTGATGGCGCCGCTGGTGGCCTTGGCGGTGATGGTGGTCTTTCTGCTGACGGTGCTGGTGACGCGCTATGTTTCCCTCGGGTCGATGCTCGGCGCCGCGTCCTACCCGGCTTTGCTCTACGGGCTCCAGCGCCTCGGCTGGGTGGGCGACGAGGCGGCCCTCTGGATCGCTTCGCCGGTGGTGGCACTACTGGTTCTGGTGATGCACTTTTCGAATTTTCGCCGCCTGCGCTCCGGCGATGAGCGGCCTCTGAGTCATCTGTGGCAGAAGAGGGGGACATGAGGCTTTGAAATCGATTGCCATTCTGGGGGCCGGCTCCTTCGGCACGGCCCTCGCCGTGCACGCCGCCACCGTCGCCGACGATGTTCGCCTGTGGGCCCGTCGCCCGCCGCTGGCCGATGCCCTCGCCACGGCGCGCGAGAACGCCACCTATCTGCCCGGCGTCGAGCTCTCGCCGACGATTCGGGTGACGGCCGACCTCGACGATCTGGTGGATTGCGACATCGCCTTGATGGCGGTGCCCTCCCACGGCTACCGCGAGGCGCTGCGGGCGCTGCTCGACCGGCGTCGTGACCCCGAGCCTCTGGCGGTGGTGTCGGCGACCAAGGGCATCGAAGTCGAGTCCCTGGCGCGGATGAGTCGGGTGGCCCGGGAGGAAAGCGAAGCCAGCGGTGCGGCGGTGCGCTCGGCGGTGCTCACCGGACCGAGCTTCGCCGCCGAGCTCGGCCGCGGTCTGCCGACGGTGCTGGTGGTGGCAGCCCACGACGAGAGCCTGGCGACCCTGTTGCGCGAGCGCCTGGCGTCGCCGGCGCTGCGCCTCTACTCTTCGAGTGATGTCGTCGGTGCCGAGCTCGCCGGCGCCACCAAGAACGTCATCGCGATCGCCGCCGGAGTGGTCGCCGGCCTCGACCTGGGACAGAACACCCTCGCCGCCCTGATCACCCGTGGGTTGCACGAGATCACCCGCCTGGTGGTGGCGAGCGGCGGTGACGAGCGCACCGTCGCCGGCCTGGCGGGCCTCGGCGACCTGGTCCTGACCTGCACCGGCGGACTGTCGCGCAATCGCAAGACCGGCATCGAGCTGGCCGCCGGCAAGACCCTCGACGAGATCACCGGCGGAACCCAGATGGTGGCGGAGGGCATCCGCACCTCGCTGGCGATCTCCCGCCTCGCCGCCGACCTCGGCGTCGCCATGCCGATCACCGAGCAGGTGGTCGCCCTGTTGTACGAGGGCAAGGACCCTCGACGTGCCCTCGAGCAGTTGATGACCCGTGAGCTCAAACCGGAGACCATCCTATGACCACCGCACCCCACCAGACGGTGCTGGTTCTCGATTTCGGGAGTCAGTACACCCAGCTCATCGCCCGCCGCATTCGCGAGCTCGGGGTCTACTGTGAGGTTCATCCCTTCGACCATCCGCTGGACGAGATCCGGCGCCGCGATCCGATCGGCATCATGCTCTCCGGCGGTCCCGAGAGTGTCTATGCCGAGGGCGCCCCGCAGGCGCCCGTCGAGCTCTTCGCCCTCGGTGTTCCGGTGCTCGGCATCTGCTACGGGCTGCAGCTCATGACCCGCCTTCTGGGCGGCGTGGTCGAGGCCTCCGGGGAGCGCGAGTACGGTCGCGCCGAGGTCGAGGTCGACGAGCCCGGCATGCTGCTCGCCGGCCTCGAGGGGCGAGAGACGGTGTGGATGAGCCACGGCGATCGGGTCGGCACCGCGCCGCCGGGCTTCCGCGTCATCGCCTCGACGGACAACGCGCCGGTGGTGGCGTGCGAGGACCTCGATCGCCGCCTGTGGGGGATTCAGTTCCATCCCGAGGTGTCGCACACCGTCTCCGGGCGTCAGGTGCTGCACAATTTCCTCTACCAGGGATGTGGCGCGACGGGGGACTGGGGCATGGCTTCGTACCTCGACGAGGCGGTCGAGAACATTCGCCGCCAGGTGGGGGAGCGCAAGGTGTTGTGTGCGCTTTCCGGAGGGGTCGATTCCTCGGTGGTGGCGGCGCTGTTGGCGCGCGCCATCGGTGATCGCTTTCTGGCCGTGTTCGTCGATCACGGACTGCTGCGCAAGGGCGAGCGCCGCCAGGTGGAGGAGAGCCTGCGCGACGGCCTCGGCATCCCCATCCGCACCGTCGACGCCCGGCAACGCTTCTATCGCGCCCTCGACGGCGTGGCCGATCCGGAGCGCAAGCGCAAGATCATCGGCGGCGAGTTCATCGCCGTCTTCCAGGAAGAGGCCGCGGCCCTCGAAGACATGGCCTTCCTGGCCCAGGGGACGCTCTACCCGGACGTCATCGAGTCGGTTTCGGTGCGCGGTCCGTCGGCGGTGATCAAGACCCACCACAATGTCGGCGGTCTGCCCGAGAAGCTCGGTTTCGAGCTCATCGAGCCGCTGCGCTTCCTATTCAAGGACGAGGTCCGGCAGCTCGGTCGCGAGCTCGGGATTCCGGAGCATCTGGTGGGGCGGCATCCATTCCCCGGGCCGGGGCTGGCGGTGCGCCTGCTCGGCCCGGTCACGGAAGAGGCGGCGGACCTGCTGCGCGAAGCCGACGCCATCTTCATCGACGAGCTGCGGGCCGCCGGCTTCTACGACAAGACCAGCCAGGCCTTCGCCGTGCTGCTACCGGTGAAGACGGTGGGCGTGATGGGCGACTACCGGACCTACGAGAAGGTGGTGGCGTTGCGTGCCGTCGAGACTCAGGACTTCATGACCGCCGACTGGAGCCCCCTGCCGTACGAGCTGCTCGGTCGGGCGGCGAGCCGCATCGTCAACGAGGTGCCGGGGGTCAACCGGGTGGTCTACGACGTCACCAGCAAGCCGCCGGGCACGATCGAGTGGGAGTAGTGGGAAGCTTGCGGCTCGCAGGAGAAGGGCGCCTGAGAACGGCGGAGATTACTCTGGCGCGAAGGGTTGGAGACGGAGCTCCTTGGGACGGATCCGATCGGGGATGGGGAGGGCGATCGGTCGTCCCCGCGCTTCCAGAGCCTAGAACCGGCCCTGGCGAGGAGGTTGGACTAGACGACTTCCCAGCGTCGCGGCTCGCGCCGGTCGGCCAGGGTCCGTCCGCCCTGCAGCACCGCCAAGATGACGATGCGCGACGGCTCGACGCGGTAGATGATCCGAAAGCTGTGGAAGATCAGCTCGCGAACCCGCTCGTCGCTGATCTCGGCGACGATACGACCGATGCGCGGCACCGTGACGACCCGCTCGACGCCGTCGATCAGACGATCGAGGACCCGCGAGGCGAAGGGTTCCGAGTCCCGGCCCAGGACCTCCTGGATCGCTTCCAGGTCGGTGAGAGCGGGCTCGGCCCAGGCCAGGCTCACGCCCGCCCCATGCGCTTACGGGCTTCTTGATGGGAGACGACCTTGCCTCCGGCAACGGCGGTCTCCGCCACTTCGACCTTCTGCTTGACGTAGATTTCGTACATCAAGTCGTCCCAGGTGGCATCCTCGGGCAGTTGCTCGACGATCTGCTTGACTTCTTCTTTGACCATCCCCATGTTGTCACCCTCCATTCCCTCGTTAGGCAATCACGTCCTAAGGGTAGCACAAATTTCCTGTCCCGGTTTCGTTCTCGGCGCGCACTAGAACTATGCATCTTTTTATCTAGCGCTCAGGTGAGCCTTGGGTCCGGGAAATTTCGGGGAAGGGTGGAGGGGGTGACGGCCGGCTGTTGCGGTGCGCGATGAATTCCTCCATCGATTATTTTAGCACTTCGGACGACGACTCGTCGGGGCGCACCGGGGGTGGTAGCATCGGCGCCCTCGCCTGCTGCCCGGGGCCTGCTTCCGGATCGGCGAGCGACCGTCGGCGATCCATCTTCACCCTGCCCTTCGAGACTTTTCCGTCCGCCCGTCAATCGAGATTCCGCGATGATTCCTGAGCTGTTCCGTGTTGGCTCGTTCGCCATCAGTCCGTTCGGGGTGATGATGGTGCTCGCCTTCTTGTCGGCCTACTACCAACTGCGCTGGGGATTGCTGCGCAGCGGTGCCGGAACCGACGACGATGCCAGTTCGCTGGTCTTCGCGGGGGGCGTTGGCGGCATCGTCGGAGCCAAGGCCTACTACGCCATGCTCTACGGCGATTGGCAACTCCTGTTCGCCCGCTCGGGACTGGTCTGGTATGGCGGCTTCGTGCTCGCGGTGGTGGCCATCGTGTGGACCGTGCGGCGCCGTTCCCTGGCGCCCTGGCCGACCATCGACGCCGCTTCCCTGGGCCTCGCCCTCGGCTACGCCGTCGGCCGGGTGGGGTGCTTCTTGGTGGGCGACGACTATGGCGTGCCGACCGATTTGCCCTGGGGGGTGGCCTTTCCCCATGGTCTGCCGGAAACCACCGCCGGTGTCCTGCGCGACAGCTTCGCCGTCGACATCCCGGCTTCGATTCCCGACTCGCAACTGATGGCGGTGCACCCGACTCAGCTCTACGAAACCTTGGCGGCGCTCGTCATCTGGGGCTTCGGGGTGGCCTACTTCCGGCGCCGACCGGGCATCGGGCGCACCAGCGTTTGGGTGATCGGCG